>NZ_JARAVK010000206.1:0-16105 GCF_033792765.1 Streptomyces sp. PA03-6a
CCCCCGTGCGGCTCCCGTCACCCCTACTACACCGCTGCCCGCCCCCGGGTTCCCACCGCGGCCGTGGAATCCGCGCGGACCTGAGAGAATGAGTGCCATGGCTCTCGATCGTCCCCGTGTGCTCTCCGGCATCCAGCCCACCGCAGGTTCGTTCCACCTGGGCAACTACCTGGGCGCGGTCCGCCAGTGGGTGGCCCTGCAGGAGTCCCACGACGCCTTCTACATGGTCGTCGACCTCCATGCGATCACCGTGCCGCAGGACCCGGCCGAGCTGCGCGCCAACACCCGGCTCGCCGCCGCCCAGCTGCTGGCCGCCGGGCTCGACCCCGAGCGCTGCACCCTGTTCGTCCAGAGCCACGTCCCCGAACACGCGCAGCTCGGCTGGGTGTTCAACTGCCTCACCGGCTTCGGCGAGGCGTCCCGCATGACGCAGTTCAAGGACAAGTCCGCCAAGCAGGGCGCGGACCGGGCCACCGTCGGCCTGTTCACGTACCCGATCCTGCAGGTCGCGGACATCCTGCTGTACCAGGCGAACGCCGTCCCGGTCGGCGAGGACCAGCGCCAGCACATCGAGCTCACCCGCGACCTCGCGGAGCGCTTCAACGGCCGGTTCGGCGAGACCTTCACCATCCCCGGCGCCTACATCGTCAAGGAGACGGCGAAGATCTACGACCTGCAGGAACCGCTGTCGAAGATGAGCAAGTCGGCGGCGTCCCCGAAGGGCCTGATCAACCTCCTCGACGAGCCCAAGACCTCGGCGAAGAAGATCAAGAGCGCGGTCACCGACACCGACACCGTGATCCGCTACGACGAGCAGGAGAAGCCGGGCGTCAGCAACCTGCTGACCATCTACTCCACCCTCACCGGCACCGGTATCCCGGAACTCGAGCAGAAGTACGAGGGCAAGGGCTACGGTGCGCTCAAGACCGACCTCGCGGAGGTCTTCGTGGAATGGGTCACGCCCTTCCGCGAGCGCACCCAGGAGTACCTGGGCGACCCGGAGACGCTGGACTCGGTCCTCGCGAAGGGCGCCGAGAAGGCCCGGTCCGTCGCCGCGGAGACCCTGGCGAAGGCGTACGAGAGGATCGGCTTCCTGCCCGCGAAGCACTGACGGCTCCTTCCGCGCCCGTGGACGCCCGGAAAGAGGGGCCTTAGGTCCCGCGCAGGTGTGACGGACGACGCTCGCGCGGGAGGCCGCGCGCGCGTCACACTGGCAGCTGACGCAGTGGTGTCGTACGGCGTGCGTACGATGCCGCGAACCGACCCGGGGAAGGGGTGAACACGTGGGAAACCGCATGATCGGCGTGTCGATCGCGGTCCCCGAGCCTTACGGCAGCCTGCTGCAGCAGCGCCGCGCCTGCTACGGAGACCCGCTGGCGTACTGCATCCCGACCCACGTCACGCTGCTCCCGCCCACCGAGGTGGACACGGCGCTGCTCCCGGCCTTCCGGGAGCACCTCGCCGAGGTCGCCGCCACCGGCCGTGCCTTCCCCATGCGGCTGGAGGGCACGGCCAGCTTCCGGCCGGTCACCCCGGTCGTCTACGTCGAGCTGGTCCAGGGCGGCCGCGACTGCGCCGACCTGCAGGAGCGCGTCCGCTCCGGCCCGGTCCGGCGCGAGCTCCAGTTCCCGTACCACCCGCACGTCACCATCGGCCACGGCATCCCCGACGAGGCGCTGGACCGCGCCGAGACGGAGCTGTCCGACTTCGTCGCCACCTGGACCGTCAGCTGCTTCTCGCTGTACGAGCAGGACGACGAGGGCGTCTGGCGCAGTGTGCGGGACTACCCCTTCGGCGGCACCGGGCATCCCCTCGTGCCGCACCAGCCCGGTGCGTGCGAGCCGCTCAGCCCGGCTCCCGCGGGAGGCCCACCGCACACGTGAGCACGCCGGGCGGAGCCGCGCGCGACCGCCCGCCTACGCTGCCGCCATGCACCCCACACTCGCCGCGGACCGCGCACACCTCCCCGAACTCCTTCAAGCGGCAAGGGACCTGGCCGTCCGTGAGCTGGCCGCGGTCGACGACCGCCCGGCCGCCCGCCCCGGGCCCGCACCCGAGCCGCAGCCCCTCCCCGTCACCGGGACCGGCGCCGACGGTGCGCTCGCGCTCTTCGAGCGGCGCTGGGCACCCGGTTTCTCGGGCAGCGCCGGCCCGCGCTACCTGGGCTTCGTGACCGGGGGAGCGACCCCCGCCGCCGTCGCGGGGGACTGGCTCACCGGTACCTACGACCAGAACGTCTCGGCGGGCGGCGACTCGTCCGCCGCCGCCCTGGAACGCGAGACCGTCGGCTGGCTCCGCGCGATGCTCGGCCTCGGCGCGGAGCACAGCGGCGCCTTCGTCACCGGCGCGACCGTCTCCAACACCGTGGGCCTGGCCGTGGCGCGCGAGTGGCTCGGCGAACGGCGGGGGCTGTCCGTGTCCCGCGACGGGCTGGCCGCGCTCGGCCCGGTGACGGTGCTGTCCGGCACCCCGCACTCCAGCATCGGCAAGGCCCTGTCCGTGCTCGGCCTCGGCCGGTCGTCCCTGACCCGCGTACCGGTGCTGCCCGGCGGCCGTGAGGCGGTGGACGTCGACCGCCTCGCCGCGGCCCTGGAGTCGCTGGAGGGGCGTCCGGCCGTCGTGGTCGCCAACGCGGGCACCGTCAACACCGTCGACTTCGACGACCTGCGCGCGATCGCCGCCCTGAAGGAGCGCCACGACTTCTGGTTCCACGTCGACGCCGCGTTCGGCGGCTTCGCCGCGCTGTCACCCGCGTACGCGCACCTCGCCGAGGGCATCGACGCCGCGGACTCCGTCTGCGTCGACCTCCACAAGTGGCTGAACGTGCCCTACGACGCCGCCGTCCAGTTCACCCGCCGCCAGGACCTCCAGGTCCGGGTCTTCCACAACGACTCGCCCTACCTGGGCCTGCCGTCCCTCCCCGACCCGGACTTCCTCCACCTCACCCCCGAGAACTCGCGCCGGCTGCGGGCCCTCGCCGCGTGGTTCTCCCTCACCGCCTACGGCAGCGAGGGCCACCGCGAGGTCGTCGAACGCAACGCCGCCTGCGCCCGGCGCCTCGGCGAGCGCATCGAGACCGACCCCCGTCTGCGGCTGCTGGCCCCCGTGCGGCTCAACGTCGTCTGCTTCACCCTGGCCGACGACCCCACGCCCGAGCGCGTCGACGCGCTCGTCCGCGCCGTCGCCGCCTCCGGGGAGGCCTTCCTCACCCCGACGGTCCTCCACGGCGTGCCCGCCGTGCGGGCGGCCTTCAGCAACTGGCGTACATCCGAGGCCGACACGGACCGTGTCCTGGACGCGATCACCACCGCGACGGCGACCGCCACCTAGAGTGCACGTCGTGACGGAGGGTAGGCGCGCGGTATGGAATGGCTGACTCGGCTCCCAGTGATCGGACCGTGGATCGCGCGGCTCATGCGCACCCACGCCTGGCGCACGTACGAACATCTGGAGGACGTGCACTGGACGCGGCTCGCCGCCGCCATCACCTTCGTCAGCTTCGTCGCGCTCTTCCCGCTGCTGACCGTCGGTGCCGCCGTCGGCGCGGCCCTGCTGTCCCCCGGCCGGCTGAAGGAACTGGAGGACAAGCTGGCCGAGCAGGTCCCCGGCATCGCCGACCAGCTCAACATCGGCGGGCTCGTCGACAACGCGGGCACGGTGGGCACCATCGCCGCCGTCCTGCTGGTCGTCACCGGCGTCAGCTGGGTCGGCGCCCTGCGCGACTGCCTCAGGGCGGTCTGGCACAAGGACGACGAGCCCGAGAACCCCTTCGTCCAGAAGCTCAAGGACTTCGGCGTCCTGGTCGGCCTGGGTGTCGTCGCCCTGCTCTCCGTCGCCTGCTCGGCCCTCGCCGGGACGGCCGTCGGCCGTCTCGGCGACGCCATCGGCCTCGATGAACACGGCCCCGGGCGGGCCCTGTTGTCGGTGGCGGGCTTCTGCATCGCCGTCCTCGTGGACCTGCTGATCCTCGCCTACCTGCTCACCCTGCTGCCCGGGGTCACCCCGAACCGCCGCGACGTCGTCGTGGCGAGCCTCATCGGCGCGATCGGCTTCGAGGTGCTGAAGCTGCTCATCAGCGGCTACCTGCAGAGCGTGGCCACCAAGAGCATGTACGGGGCCTTCGGGGTGCCCATCGCGCTGCTGCTGTGGATCAACTTCACGGCGAAGCTGCTGCTGTACTGCGCGGCCTGGACGGCCACCCCGCACAGCGCCGAACCGGCCGCCGCCCGCCAGGACGCGCCGGGTGGGCCGGAGCACGCGCGGCCCGAGACCGCCTGACGGTGCGGAAGGGCCCGGCCGTCAGTAGGCCGGCGTCGCCGGCCAGGCGCCCCGGCGCGCCAGGTCCACGACGACGGCGGCGATGTTCCACGCGTCGTCCTCGCCGCGGTGGTGGCGGCCTTCGAGGGGCAGCCCGACGAGCCGGAGCGCCTCCGCCATGCCGGGGCGTTTGGTCAGGCGGTGGGCCTGGGTGAAGAGCGTCTTGACGTTGATGTGCCGGCCACCGAAGGGGTACGTCGTATCGGTCGCCCGGCACTGGCGGTTGAACTGGTGACGGTCGTAGTCGCCCCAGCTCGCCCACGCCCGCGACCCCGCCCGGTGCTCGACGGCGAGCAGCTTGCACGCGTCCGCGAAGTCCAGGCCCGAGTCCACCTCGGCCTGCGTCAGGCCGGTCAGTTGCGTGCAGAAGGGGCTCACGGCGGAGCGCGCGGGCCGTACGAGGACGCGGTGGCGGGCGACGCGCTCGCCCGCGACGAGGTCCACGACGGTCAGCCCGATCTCGATGATCTCGCTCACCGAGCCTTGCGGCGGCTCGCCGTCCCAGCACGTCGCCTCGACGTCGATGACGTTCAGGAGTCCCAGGTCACTGTCCATGGCGCGAACCCTACGTCGAGATCAGGCCACTGGTCACTACTGTTTGCGGATGGTTTTGTCACTCTGAGTTCGAACCAGACCGTTTTACCGATGCCGTACGGCCGAGGTTGAACGTTCCAGGCGTCGGCGAGCAACTCCACGAGCGCCAGCCCGCGTCCCGACTCGTCCGTTGCCGACGCCCGCCGCGGTACGGGCGGGTCGTCGCCGGCGTCGCAGACCTCCACCCGCAGGGTCCCCGAGACCAGGGCGGCGCGAGCGGCGATCCGCCGGTCCGGTGGGACCCGCGCGTGGCGGACGGCGTTGCCCATCAACTCGCTGAGCAGCAGGACCGCGGTGTCCGTCGCCTCGGCGCCGAGGCCCCACGCGAGGGCCAGTTCCCGCAGCCGGGCCCGCGCCCGCCCGACGCTGCGCGGGTGGCGCGAAAACCACCACTCGGCAGGGGGAGTTGTCTCGTCCATGGCTCAAAAGTGCAGGTCGCAGCGTACCGTCGGGAGTAGCGGCGCGAGTACGGAGGGTGGTTGTACCCGAGTGGCCAGTGACGTGTCCCCGCCCCCGATGGCGTGGCGGTACTGCGGCAACCAGGTCAAGCTCTGGCGCGAACACGCCGGCGTCACGCGCGAGCAACTGGCCGACGAGGCGGGGTACGGCTACGAGACCGTCAAGTCGATGGAGCAGGGGCGCCGCCGCCCGACGCAGCGGCTGCTCCAGATCGCCGACGGGCTGTGCGGGGCACAGGGCAAACTCACGGCGGCGGAGGCGTTCCTCAAACCCGAGCGGTTCCTGTCGTACGCCCGGGACTTCATGCGCTACGAGGCCGAGGCGATCGCGCTGAACACGTACGAGCCCCAGTTCATCCCGGGGTTGCTCCAGACCGAGGAGACCGCGCTCGCGCTGTTCCGCGCCCACTGGCCCCCGTTGGACGACGAGACCATCGAGGAGCGCGTGGCCGCACGGATGGCACGACAGGCCCTACTGGACAAGCAGACAAGGGCGTTCAGCTTCACGATCGGGGAAGCGGCGCTGCGGTACCCCGTGGGCGGTGGGGAGGCGCACGTCCGGCAGTTGGAGCGCCTGCTGGAGGCCGGGGCCCGCCGCAACGTGGACATCCAGGCGATGCCCTTCGGCGGGGCGCATCCGGGCCTCAACGGCCCCTTCGTCCTGCTGGAGACAGCGGAACACCTCCACCTCGCCTACGTCGAGGGGCACGAGACCGGTGTGCTGCACTCGGACTCGGAGAAGGTCAGCATCATCGCCCAGCGGCATGCCATGATCCTCCGGCGGGCCCTTGGCCCGGAGGAGTCGGAAGCGTACATCGGGAAACTCGCGGAGGAGCTGCGGCCATGACCGGCGAGCTGACGTGGTTCAGGTCCACCCACAGCGACACCGGCGGAGGCAACTGCGTCGAGGTCGCGTTCGGCCCCTGCGTGGTCCTGGTGCGGGACTCCAAGGACCGGGCCGGGGACCGGCTGACGTTCACGCCCGGAGCGTGGGCGGACTTCGTGGCGTACGCGGTCACGCGCGGCGCAGACGACGCCAGGCGATGACGCCCATCAGTGCTGCGATGACGATGGGCGTGGCCGCGTTCTCGCCGTCGAAGTAGACGACCTGGAAGGTGAACGCGCCGGCCATCAGGCCGATGAAGGCCACTGCCGCGATCCCGGCCAGGCGCGGGACGACGAGGCCGATGGCACCGGCGAGTTCGAGGGCACCGATGAGGTACATGAACCAGTTGCCGTAGCCGATGGTGTCGAAGCTCCCGGCGGCCGAGGAGTGCGCGATGAGCTTCGGCGTGGCGCTGGCGAGCGCGAAGAACAGGGCGAGCAGGATCTGCAGCGCCCACACGGCGGTGTTCGCCCGGCCGCGGTCGCGGGACGGGGCGGTCGTGGCGGTGGCGGTCATCGTGGTCTCCTCCGGTGTCGGGTGTACGCGGAGGTGGACCGGCCGGCCGCCCGGAACTCATCGGTTCAGCGCAGGAAGTGGGCGACGGCGAACCACGCGGCGGCCAGCACCAGAACGGTGACGAGGATGTAGCCCACGAGGTAGACCCCGGCGAGCACGGCCGCCGGGGCGGCCATGAACCATCCGGCGCGTCCGGCGGGGGTCTTGGCCCGGAGGGCCGAGCGGAGACAGTAGGCGACCGCGACGAGGCCCAGGACGAGCCCGAAGACCGACAACATGCCCATGGCGTGCTCCCTTCCCGTACCGGCTTTGCCTGGTTCCTGGGTACCGGCCGGGCGGTCCGCGCGGCAGGGGGCGGTCGCAGCGGGGTGGGCGCACGAGCCGCACGTGCGCCGTCGAGCGCCCCCCGGGCCGGGGGCATGTGCGCGTGGCACGACACGACTGCGGCCGGTGGCGGGAGCCACCGGCCGCAGTCCGCCGCAGGACCGACGGGAACGATCTTCCGGCTCGGGCCGACCTTAGTGGGGCACCGCCGGCCGGCGAAGCGGGACGTGACGGATCAGGCCACGTCGGCCGGCGGTCAGGCCGGACGGTCCGCCGTGGCTTCGGCCTGCGGCGCGGGCGCCTCCCGCTCGGTGCCCTCCTCCGCGGCCGCCTCCTCCGCCGCGTCCGCCTTCGCCTCGTCCGTCTTCTCCCCGGCCTCCTTCGGCCCTTCCTCCGCCTTCTTGGCGTCGGCCTTCTCGGCGTCGGCCTTTCCGGCGTCGGCCTTTCCGGCGTCCGTCTCCGCCTCGGCGGTCTTCGCGGGCGCGTCGTCGCCGGGCTTGGTCGGGGCGGGGACGGCGGCCGTCGACGTCCGCTGCGGCAGCGGCCAGCGGCGCCGTACGAGGAAGGCCAGCGCGGCGACGACCAGGACGGAGCCGCCGGTGAGCGCGAGGGCGGTCCACGCCCCGCCGCCACCGGAGGAGGCGTGCGGGGCGGCCTGCGCCCGCGCCTGCCTGCTGGGGGAGGCGGAGGGTGAGGGCGAGGCCGACGCGATGGCGGACTTCGGGGGCACCAGGGTGCCGACGGGGGTCACCATGCCGTCCGCCTGGAACCCCCAGTCGAGCAGCTTCGCGGCCTCCTTGTAGGCCACGTTGTGGCCCTCGCCAGGGTGCATGACGGTCACCAGCAGCGTGCGGTCGCCGCGCTGCGCGACACCGGTGAAGGTGTTGCCCGCGTTGGTGGTGTAGCCGTTCTTCACGCCCGCGATGCCGTCGTAGGTCGCGAGGTCGTAGTCGCCGGAGAGCAGCCGGTTGGTGTTCTGTATCTCGAAGGTCCCGCGCTTCTTCTTGCCCTTCTTGCCCTTCTTCCCCTTGACGGTCTTCCACTCGCCGGGGAACTTGGCGCGCACGGTCGAGCAGTACTCGCGGAAGTCCGCGTTCTGCAGGCCGGCGCGGGCGAAGAGGGTCAGGTCGTACGCCGAGGAGACCTGGCCTGGCATGTCGTAGCCGTCGGGGGAGATCACGGTGGTGTCGTCCGCCTGCAGGTCCTCGGCCTTGCGCTGCATCTCCAGGACGGTCGCGTCCACGCCGCCGTTCATGGAGGACAGGACGTGGACGGCGTCGTTCCCGGAGCGCAGGAAGACACCGAGCCACAGGTCGTGGACGGTGTAGGTGAGGTTCTCCTTGATGCCCACGAGGCTGCTGCCCGCGCCGACGCCGTCGAGGTCGGAGGGCTGCACCTGGTAGGTCTGCGACTTGTCCAGCTTCGGCAGGACCGTGTCCGCGAACAGCATCTTGAGCGTGCTGGCGGGCGGCAGCTCCCAGTGCGCGTTGTGGGCGGCCAGCACCTGCCCGGTCTCGGCGTCGGAGACGATCCACGACCGTGAGGTGAGCTTCTCGGGCAGGGCGGGAGCGCCGGTCAGCGGGCTGACCTGGGTGCCGGGCTGTCCCAGCCGTTCCCCGCCGACCGTCGACATCTGCGCGGGCGGCGTCGGAGTGGCCGAGGGCGACGGGGTCTTCGCGTGCGCGACGGGCGCGGCGGTCAGGGCCGTACCACCGGCGAGTGCGAGGGCGGACAGCACCAGGGCGGAACGGCGCGCGGCGCGGGGGGAGGAGTTCGGCACGATGAGAAGTTACAGGCCGTCCGGGACCTGCGGCAGGCGTGGGGGGCCGATCGGGCCGTGACCGATCCCACGTCCCGGATGTGCAACCGGGCGGTGCCCACGGGCGTCTTGGGCGGCGGCCCGCGGTACGGGCGACGGGACGACCCCGGGGGAGGGGGCCGCGCGGCGGCCCGCATACTGGTCGCATGAAGCTCAGCCGCCCCGTGTCCTGGTTCCTGACCGCCTTCGGGGTGTGGAGCTGGATCGTATGGACGACGTTCGTCAAGAACCTGTGGAAGGACGCCAGCGGGCTCGCCTTCGAGGGCGGTGACCACGGCTCGCCCACCACGTACTTCTGGGTGCACCTGACGCTGGCGGTGACCTCCCTCGTGCTGGGCACCGCGATCGGCGTCCTCGGCGTCCGCGGTCTGAGAGCGCTGCGGGCCGCCCGGTGATCCTCGTGGTGGTCGCCGTCGTCGCGGCCGTCCTGGCCCTCCTCGGCGGGGTGCACTACTACCTGTGGCGCCGGCTGGTCCGCGACGTGTCCGCGCCGGAGGGCTGGTGGCGGCGGACGGGGACGGTCCTGGCGGTCGTCCTGCCGCTGCTGAGCCTGGGCGCGCTGGTCGGCGGGCGGGCGCTGCCGCTGGCGGCCGAGCGGTGGCTGGCCTGGCCGGGCTACCTGTGGCTGGCGGTGCTGCTGTACCTGACGCTGGCGGTACTGGCAGGTGAGGCCGTACGGCCGCTGCTGCGGGGCGCGCTCGAACGCAGGGATCGGTCCCGGGGCGTGCGGGAGGCCGGGGCCGCCGAGCCGGCCGGGCAGGACACCGCGGATCCCGGGCCGCGGCCGGAGCCCGCACCCGCCGGACAGACGAGGCGGCTGTTCGTCGCCCGTACGGTCGGTGCCGCGGCGGCCGTGGCCGCGGGGGTGACGGTCGGCCAGGGCACGTACGGAGTGCTGCGCGGCCCGCGCCTGAAGCACGTCACCGTGCCGCTCGCCAAGCTCCCCGCGAGCGCGGACGGCTACCGGATCGCCGTGGTGAGCGACATCCACCTCGGCCCGATCCTCGGCAAGGCGCACACCCAGCGGATCGTGGACACGATCAACGGGGCCCGCCCGGACCTCGTCACCATCGTCGGCGACCTGGTCGACGGCTCGGTGCCGGAACTGGGCGCCGCGGCCGAGCCGCTGGCCCGGCTCCGGGCGCGGGACGGGAGCTTTTTCGTCACCGGCAACCACGAGTACTTCTCCGGGGCCGCACCCTGGATCGACTTCGTGCGCGACCTGGGCGTCCACCCGCTGGAGAACGCCCGCACCGAACTCGCCGGCTTCGACCTGGCCGGGGTCAACGACATCAGCGGCGCGGACCACGACCACGCCCCCGACTACACCAAGGCGCTCGGCGACCGGGACACCTCGCGGGTGGTCGTGCTCCTCGCCCACCAGCCGGTGATGATCCACGAGGCGGTCCGGCACCACGTCGACCTGCAGTTGTCCGGGCACACCCACGGCGGGCAGCTGTGGCCCGGCAACTACATCGCGGAACTGGCCAATCCCACGGTGGCCGGCCTGGAGAGCTACGGCGACACCCAGCTGTACGTGACCCGTGGCGCGGGGGCCTGGGGCCCGCCGGTCCGCGTGGGCGCGCCCTCGGACATCACGATCGTGACCCTCGCCTCCCCGCGCGCCTGAATGTGGCCGGAAAGTTCTCACCGAGTGAGAACAATCCGACACGGAGCGCATTCCCCGCGTCGAAACTGGTAAGGGATGGCGCAACGGAAGGGGGGCGTTCGCTCATGGGGAGAGTGACCTGATGAGGCGCAGTGCGTTCCGGCTGCCCCGGCACCCGACGTCGGTCGGACTGGCCCGGCACCGGGTCCGTGACCACCTGGAGGGCTGGGAGCAGGAGGGCGGGACCGTCGAGTCGGTCGTCCTGGTCGTGTCGGAGCTGGCGACGAACGCCGTACGGCACAGTCCGCTCCTGGAGCGGGAGTTCGAGGTGGCGGTGACCGTCCACAGCGACGGTTCGTGCGTCGTCGAGGTCTCCGACGGCGACGCGCAGTCCCGCCCCGTGCCGCGCGACGCGGGGGACGGCGACGAGTCGGGGCGCGGTCTGCGGCTGGTGCAGGCGCTCTCGGACACCTGGGGTGTCCGGGAGCGCGGCCGGTACGGCAAGACGGTCTGGGCGGTGCTGGCCGAGCCCGCCGTGGGCTGACGGGGGTGCTCCGTACGACCGGTGGGAGAGGTGGGAGCGGCGGGCCGGCTCAGCGCCGGAAGAGGAACTCCGAGAGCAGCTCGCGGATCTCACGCACGATCGGCCGCAGCAGCCGGTAGCGGGAGAGCCTGAGGATCCGCGCGCCCAGCGGAGCGGTCCGCGCGACCAGCCGGCGGGTGCGCTCGGTGTCGGGGGAGTGGTCGAAGACCCAGTAGACGACGATGCCCATCTGGTACATCCACATCAGCTCGGGCAGCACCTCGGCCAGTTCGGCGTCGACCTTGATGTCGGCGCCGGAGAGCACCCGTTCGTGGATGGAGATGGCGGCGTCGCGGGCCGGGTGCGACTCGGGGGAGAAGGGACTGAGCGGGCTCGCCGGGTCGGCGGCGTTCTTGAAGAACTGCGCGGCGAACTGGTGGTAGGGGCGGGCCACGTCGATCCAGGAGGTCATGACGGTGAGCAGCCGCACCGCCAGGTCCCTCTCCCCGCCGCCCTCCAGGAGGCCCTGGACCGCGGCCGCGTGTTCGGCGGCGAGGCGGTCGTAGAAGCCCTGGACGAGGTGTTCCTTCCCCTCGAAGTAGTAGTAGGCGTTGCCGACCGAGACCCCGGCCTCCTTGGCGATGGCGCGCATCGTCGTCTTGTCGTAGCCCCGTTCCTCGAACAGCCGCATGGCCGTCTCGAGGATCAGGGCGCGCGTCTGCTCGCTCTTGGGGGGCCGGGGTGCCCCGGGGGTCGTGCCGGGGGGTGCTTCTTCCACGTCCGTGAGCCTAACCGGGCGGGGCGCAGCCGTCCGCGCAGGCGTCCGGGACGGCGCCAGGGGCACGGTGCGTCCAGCCGTCCTTGGGGTCGTAGGACCAGCCCTCGCCGCTGGGGTACACCCGGCCGCCCCAGCCCGTCGCGGCGGCCCCGCCGCCCCACTGCGCCTCGCGGTAGCGGGCGGCGGCGAGCACGGCGGCCCGGGCGACGGGCGCTCCGGCGCGGGTGCTGAGGCGGTGCGCCATCGGCCGGTACTCGGCCAGGGCCCACAGGCAGACCAGCCAGGCGGCGTCGTCGCGGTAGACCTGTCCGGAGTCCCCGACGACGGTGATCTCGCGCAGGGTCGCGGCGTGGTCCAGCTCCGGGAAGCGGCGGCGCGCCTCGTCGGAGCCGACCGGGACGAGGTCCAGCGGCACGATCTGCCGCTGGCGTTCCAGCCAGCGGCGGACGAAGGAGCAGAGCGAGCAGTCCGGGTCGTACAGGACGGTCAGCAGGCGGACCGGCACCGGGGCCGCCGGAGCGGCCCCGGTCACTGGGGTGCGGTCCATCGCCGTCACGCCCCCGGCTGCGCGGGGGCGGTCCAGCCCTGCGGGCGGATGGGCGGGATCTGCTCGCGGTCCATGACGCCCCGGCGGCGGATCTTGTTGAGGACGTACACGTTGCACAGGTGCAGCACCCCGAGGACGAGCAGGACGACACCGAGCTTGACCGACAGCGCCTCGAAGAGCTCGCGGGCGTTCCCGACCCGGTCGGCGTTCTTCAGGTACAGCGCCACGAAGCCGAAGTTCACGAGGTAGAAGCCGACCACCAGAAGGTGGTTGACGGCGTCGGCCAGCTTCTCGTTGCCGTGGAGCACGTCTTCGAGGAAGACCTTGCCGGCCCGGCTGAGGGTCCGGGCCACCCACACCGTCAGCGCGATGCTGACGAGCAGGTAGATGACGTATGCGACGACCGTGAGGTCCATGGGTCCCACCCTTTTCGAACGTGTTCAAAACCCGTTGCCGATGACTGTAGACCTGTTTTTGAACATGTTCAAGCGAGAAGTGCGGTGGCCCGCAGGGGCCGTGGGGCGGGTGCGTCGCAGCCCTCCGCCGCCGGCCCTCCACCGTCAGCTCTTCGCCGTCCGGTCGGCGGATGGAGCGGGCGCGGCCGGCTCCGCGCGGACCTGGGTCCCGATCGCCCGCACCGCGGGTACCGCCGCGGTCGCCAGGCAGGCGGCCGCCACCAGCGCCGCCGACACCGCCAGCGGGACCGCCGAGCCCCACAGGTTCGCGGCGAGCGGGGCCAGCGCGTAGCCCACGGGCATCGCGGCGAGCGACAGCAGCCAGTCGTACGAGGTCACCCGGGCCAGTGCCCGCGGCGGCACCTGCTGCTGGACGACCGTCTCCCAGACCGGGTTGAGGTAGCCGAGCGCGGCCAGTGCCAGCCCGTACGCCGCGACGAGCAGCGGGGCCGGTGCGGCGAGGGCCAGCAGGACCAGCGGCAGCGCGTACGTCGCCAGGCCCAGGTTGGCCACGAGCACGGGACGGCGGGGACGGGCCCGCGCGGCCAGCAGGGAGCCGAGGACGAGGCCCACCGCCCCGGCCTCCAGGACCCAGAACCACACGCCCTCGCCGCCGAGCCGGTGGATCGCGACGGCCGGACCGAGGGTGGTCAGGACCGCGGCGGCCCCGTTCCACACGGCGTGCGCGACCAGACTCGTCCAGTACCAGTCGCGGGAACGGACCTCGCTCCAGCCCTCCTTGAGGTCCGCGAGCATCGACGCGCGCGGCAGCGGCGTCCGCTCGACCCGCAGCACCGCCAGGAGCGCGGCGCTCACCGCGAAGGAGGCCGCGTCCAGCACGAAGGCCAGGCCGGGGCCGGCGGCCCAGATCAGCGCCGCGGCCAGGGCCGGGCCGCACAGCCGGGTCGCGCTGTTCGCCACGCCCATCAGGGCGTTGGCCCGCTGCCGTGCCGCCCCGTCGGTCACCGTGCCCGCGACCAGCGGCGACTGGGTCGGCATCGCGAACGCCGAGGCGGTGCCGCCCACCGCCTCGGCGAGCGCGATGGGCGCCAGCGACGGGTCGCCGCCGAGCAGTTCGAACCCGACGAAGAGCTGGGCGGCGCAGCGTACGAGGTCGGTGAGGAGCGCCACGCGCCGGGCGTCGAAGCGGTCCGCGACCACCCCGCCGAGCGGCAGGAGCAGCAGCTTGGGCACCATCGCGCAGGCCAGGACGAGGGCGAGGGCCGAGACGTCGCCGGTCGCCCGGGTCACGGCGATGACCAGTGCGGCGGGCACGACCCCGTCGCCGAGCAGGGACAGCGTGCGTCCGGCGAACAGCAGCCGGAAGCCGCGGAGCCGGAGGGGATGCGTGGGCGTCATGGCACCGCAATGTATTTCGGTGCCGAATCATTCGCCACCGAAATATACTGCGCCGTAGGATTCGGCCATGGACGCAGACGCCGACGCCGACACCGTGGGAGCCCCGGTGGAACGGGACTGGACCGACGGGCACGTGGAGCGCTGGCTGCCCCTCCTGCCGGACCTCGACCCCGACATCGAGGGCGCCGTCACCCGCATGAAGCTCGTCACCAGCCACCTGCGCAAGGTCCGTGAGCAGTCGCTGGTCGACTTCGGCCTGCAGCGGCACGAGTTCGACACCCTGCACGCCCTCGCCGGGCGCGGCGGCCGCGCCGCCCCGTCCGAACTCGCCGCGGACCTCGACCTGGCCCCCGCGTCCGTCACCGGCCGCCTCGACGCGCTGGAGGCCCGCGGCCACGTCCGGCGCACCCACTCCACCGCCGACCGCCGGCGCGTCGACGTCGAGCTCACCGACGACGGCCGTGCCACCTGGCTCGGTGCCATGGACGTCCTCGGCCACGAGGAGTACCGGCTGCTGGGGGCCCTCGACGCCGACGAACGCCGGTACCTCTCCGACCTGCTGCGACGCGTCATGGTGGTGGCGGAGGACGGCTGAACACAGGATCCGGGAAGATCCGACATCCTGTGCGAAATTTGTGAGCGTTCCCCGCTGACAGGCCGCCGAACCGCCGAGTAGCTTTACCTTCTCTTCGGCACGCAACCGCTCCGTCACCGGCCGAAGGCCCGACCTGGGGGCAGCATGTTCGACGAGGACCGCTACCGGACCCTCCCCTACCCGCGGGGACCCTTCCCGGGCTTCCCCGTCTCCGGGGGCGTGGGACTCGCCACGCCGTCCGGCGACATGCGCCGCCCCGGGGCCGTCTGGCTCCTGGGGCCCCTCACCTTCGGCGTGTACTGGCTGGTCTGGTACTACCGGGCCAACAAGGAGCTGCGGGAGTTCGACCCCGGCATCAAGGTCCGCCCCGCCCTCGCCGTGCTCGCCGTCAGCCTGGGCGCGCTGCTGCTCGTGCCCGCCGTCGTCTCGCTCTACAACACCGGCTGCCGCATCGCCCGCGCCCAGCGCCGCGCGGGCCTCCACGACACGGTCTCCGGCCTCAAGGGGCTGCTGCTGGCCCCCGCGTTCGGGCTGACCTCCTTCTACTACCAGGAGCAGCTCAACCAGGTCTGGGTCGCCCGCAACTGACGCTCAGCCCGTCGCGCGGTCCCCCGCTCCCAGCTCCGCGGTGCGGTCGGGGCGCGTGAACTGCTCCGTCACCTGGATGAACGCCGCCTTCAGGTGTTCGGGGATGCCCAGGGCGTCCGCCGCCTGCGCGGCGGTCATCCGAGGGCCCGCGGGGCCGGCGCCCGAAGCCTGGACGTCCGGCCGGGGAAGGTCGTCCTCGGTCAGCTTGCCCGACCGGACGAGCACGTCGCGCACGGGGATGCCGAGCGCACGGGCGAGACCGCGCATCGTCTCCAGATCCGGCATGCTCTGCCGCTGCAGCAGCCGTGTGATGGCCGCGCGGTGCACCCCGGCGTCGTCCGCGAGCTTCGACCTGCCGCCCCCGCGCGGGCTGTCGATGTCGTACCCCCGGCCGCGCATGAGGCTTTCGATCCAGTCGGCGAACTCTTCGATGTGGTCGGCATCGCTCGGCACCTGTGGGGCTCCTCCCTCTTGCTTCTTCACGATAACCAGCGTGCGCGCACGAAATGTACCGTTGCGCGATCGCATCGGTGAAGATCCCGTGTTCAGGACGCCCCTGGTCCGCGGGGTGCCGGGCATATTCCCAAGGCATGTGCCACAGGCCTGCGCCGGGAACAAATTTGTTGCGTGCGCGTTCGCAACATGCGAAAGTGTGTTCGAATTCGCAACGTCAACCGTCGGAGGGTCCGACCGTCGTGTCCTTACGTTCCCCCTGTGAACCCCAGCCCCCGCAAGCC
>NZ_JARAVK010000207.1:0-16099 GCF_033792765.1 Streptomyces sp. PA03-6a
ATCCGCTCGCGAAACGCCTGCCGTTCAGGCGTCAGCCCACCACCCTGCGGATACCTCATGCAACCGGCATACCGCGACGATCAAGCTCCGTCAGCCCCCCGACCTTCTCGTAGAAGTCCTTGGCCCGGTCGATGCCGGAGACGGGGAGCACGATCATTTCGAGCTTCAAGTCCATGCGGGACGTCCTCCAGATACTGATTCTTGAATGGCGAAAGGGCAGCACTCGACGCGCCACGTGTTCATTGATGTGACGGCGCCGGCACAGCGGCGCGTACAGCCCGGCTGCCACAACGGGCATGCGATCGGGCAAGAGGGTCAGCCGATTACTGCCGGCTCCAACCCACACCGGAAAGATACCCGTCATTTAACTTTGACGCAAGCAATACTTGCACACTTAACAATTGCCAAAGGTATTTCCTTGATCGAAAAGTGTCTCACCGGACGGTGATCCTTCGAGTTTCCGCAGGTCGCAGGGGATACGTCCCGTTGAGGCACACCTTCCCAGGGCTGGATGCGATCGTGAGCGCTGACCCCTGGCGTCACATGGGCCCCTTACGTGCGGCGCATTCGGCCCCGACGCCTCCGACGATCCCCAGTCGGCAGGCGAGGTGCTGCCCCCGCTGAAAGCCCAGGATCGCGAACAGCACCTTTTGATGGATCCGCCCGCCAGGCCGGCCATGGGGGGAGAGCGCGGGCTCAGCCGATCGGTGGGACGGAACGGAGGTGCTTCACATGCCAGGCAGTGACGCGCTCGCCCTCGTTGACGGCAGGGGTGCCGGGGACTCCCGAATCTCAAGAATCCCCATCAAGTGGCGCGGGTGGAGGGGACACCGTAGCCGTCCCGAACCGTGTGGACGTGCGCGGCGCTACTGACTTTTGAGTGGTGATGTCGTCGCTTCCGTCTGGAAGCGAGCAAGCGGCTCCCCGGCCGCTGACGTCGCCCCGTCCGGCCCTCCACCCCGTTCCGGACCGGGCCGTGCGGTCAGCCGCCGGTCCCCCTGCTGCCTCCGGCGCACCACCACCGGCACACACTCCCCGACGGTCGCCACGGGAGTCCGTCGGCGGGCGGCCCGCCTCCCCCTTTCGCTGCACGCGACCGTGAGCGCGCGTGTCGGCAGTCATCCGGGCCCTGCCATTCCCGACCCGATTCCCCCCGCACCCGTACGGAGCAGTGATGGACGAGACCACCCGCACTTACGACGTGATCGTCATCGGCGCAGGGCCGGTGGGCGAGAACGTGGCCGAACGCGCTCGTGCCGCCGGGTTGAGCACCGTGATCGTGGAGCGTGAACTGCTGGGCGGCGAGTGCTCGTTCTGGGCCTGCGACCCCAGCAAGGCGCTGCTGCGCCCGGTGGTGGTGCAGGCTGACGCGCGCCGGGTCCCGGGGCTTGGCCGGGCGGTCGCCGGGCCACTGGACTCCGGGGCGGTCCTGGCTCACCGCGACAAGATGGCCTCCTACTGGAAGGACGAGGACCAGGTCCGCTGGCTGGAGTCGGTCGGCGTCGATCTGATCCGCGGCCATGGCTGGCTCGACGGCCCCCGAACGGTCCGCGTCGAGACCGCCGACATGGACACGGTCACGCTCTCGGCGCGGCATGCCGTGGCCGTGGCCACCGGCACCCATGCGGCTGTGCCCGCGGTTCCCGGCCTGGACACCGTCCGTGCGTGGACCAGCCGTGAGGCAACCAGTGCCGGCGAGGTCCCCGAACGCCTGGCCATCGTCGGCGGCGGCGTGGTGGCCGTCGAGATGGCCACGGCCTGGCAGGCGCTCGGCTCCGAGGTGACCTTGCTGGTCCGCGAGGACGGGCTGCTGCAGCGGATGGAATCCTTCGCCGGCCGGCTGGTGGCGGACGGCCTGCGTGAGGCGGGCGTCGACGTCCGGTTCCAGACCTCGGTGGCCCGCCTGGCGCGTGAGAACGGCGAGGTCCGGATCTCCCTTGCCGGCGGCGGGCACCTGGTGGCGGACGAGATCCTGTTCGCCACCGGCCGGGCCCCCAACACCTGGGACCTGGGGCTGGAGACGATCGGTCTCACCCCGGGCGACTGGCTGAAGGTGGACGACACCTTCCGCGTGACCGGCGTCGCCGACGGCTGGTTGTACGCCGTCGGCGACGTCAACCACCGCGCCCTGCTGACCCACCAGGGCAAGTACCAGGCTCGCATCGCCGGCGCCGCCATCGCGGCGCGTGCAGGCGGCGAGGTGGTCGACGACGCCCTGTGGGGTGCGCATGTGGCCACCGCCGACCACATGGCCGTACCGCAGGTGGTCTTCACGCATCCCGAAGTCGCCACCGTCGGCATGACCACTCACGACGCCGTCGGTTTCGGGCACCGGATCAAGGTGGTCGACTACGACCTGGCGCAGGTGGCGGGCGCCCACCAGTACGCCGAGGGGTACCGCGGTCAGGCCCGCATGCTCGTCGACCTCGACCGTGGCACCGTGGCCGGCGTGACGTTCGCCGGGCCCGGCGTGGCAGAACTGGTGCATTCGGCCACCGTCGCCGTCGCCGGCGAGGTGCCGATCGACCGGCTCTGGCATGCCGTGCCCGCCTTCCCCACGATCAGCGAGATCTGGCTGAGGCTGCTGGAGACTCACCGGGGCCGAGGCGCCAGGGCCGCCGGACGTGGAGGCCCGACGCTTCCGGTGTTCGCCGCCGGACGTTGATTCCACCGCGCATTGCGCTGCCCCGTGCCGTAGAACCCCTCCTGTGGACCTCGTTCCGCTGACCTGTCGCGGGATTCACGCCTTCCCCATGCGCCCTGCCGGGCGACCGCTCGGCAAGGGGCGCGCCGCCGCCCGCATGTCGCGGGTCGCGTGACTGTCATGACGGTGGCCGGCGGTACCGCGTCACGTTACCTAGGAACGACCCCACCGCCGCCACGGAATCTAGGTCACGTTCCGGATTACCGCGCTTACAGCCCGCGCCCATGATTGAAGTGCGCCGGAAAACAGGAACGGGCCACAAGGCCTCAGCCGGCCGGCGGGATCGCAAGTCGCTGAAATCCCGGCGAACTTCGTGTCGCCCGCCTTTCCTGCTCATTGATTCAGACCTTTGGGAGACCATCATGTCCGTCACCACCGACCGGCACGCCATCCGTCCGTTCACCGTCCAGTTCTCCGAGGCGGAACTCGCGGACCTGCGGCAGCGCATCCAGGCCACGCGCTTCCCCGAGAAGGAGACCGTCGAGGACCAGTCCCAGGGCACCCAGCTCGACACGGTGCGCAAGCTCGCGGAGTACTGGGCGAAGGAGTACGACTGGCGCAAGGTCGAGGCGAAGCTGAACTCCTACCCGCAGTTCATCACCGAGATCGACGGGCTGGACATTCACTTCATCCACGTCCGCTCCAAGCACGAGGACGCGCTGCCGGTCATCGTCACGCACGGCTGGCCGGGCTCGGTCGTCGAGCAGCTGAAGATCATCGAGCCGCTGACCAACCCCACCGCCCACGGCGGTGACGCCTCCGACGCCTTCCACGTGGTGATCCCCTCGATGCCGGGCTACGGCTTCTCCGGCAAGCCCGCCGCCAAGGGCTGGGGCCCCGAGCGCATCGCCCGCGCCTGGGGTGAGCTGATGGAGCGCCTGGGCTACACCAAGTACGTCGCGCAGGGCGGCGACTGGGGCGCGATCGTCACCGACCTGATGGGTGCGCAGGAGCCGCAGGGCCTGGCCGGCATCCACACCAACATGCCCAAGGTGATTCCGGCCGACATCGACGCCGCGCTCGCCAAGGGCGACCCGCTGCCCGAGGGCCTGTCGCTGTCCGAGGAGGAGCAGGCCGCGGTCGAGCAGCTCGGCTTCGTCTACCGGCACGTGTACTACGCCTACATGATGGGCGACCGCCCGCAGTCCCTGACCGGACTCGCGGACTCCCCGGTCGGCCTGGCCTCTTTCATGCTCGACCACGACGCGAAGAGCCTGGCCCTGATCACCCGGGCTTTCAACGGCGTCGGCGAGGGCCTGTCCCGCGATGACGTCCTGGACAACATCACGCTGTTCTGGCTGACCAACACGGCGATCTCCGCGGCACGTCTGTACGCGGAGAACACCACCTCGTTCTTCGGCATCAACAACGTCAAGCTCCCGGTCGCCGTCAGCGCCTTCCCCGACGAGCTCTACCAGGCCCCCAAGAGCTGGACCGAGCGGGCCTACCCCAACCTCGTCCACTACAACCGGCTCCCCAAGGGCGGTCACTTCGCCGCCTGGGAGCAGCCGGAGCTGTTCGTGAACGAGGTCCGCACGGGCTTCCGCTCGATGCGCTGACCGGTCGGTCGCGCCCTATCGCGTGCACAGACCGTAGCCCGGCGGGGCGGCCGAGCGGCTCGATACCGAGCTGCCCGGCCGCCCCGGGTCGCGCGGCCCCGGGCCGTGGACTGCCCCACCGGCGCCCCGCGGGCGCCGGACACCACGTGCCTGGACCCGATCGCCGTGCCGTGGCCGCCACACCAAGTGAGGGCAGCAGCTCACCCCCTTCTGCCGAGAAGGGATTTGTTGTCAGTTTGGAGAAACACATGTCCTCAGCAACAACGGTGTCCGCAGACACTGCCCGCCTGCCAGCCATCACGGACCACGTCAAGGGCCGGCATCGGGGGAAACCGGCATCCGAACGTCTGCTAGACCTCTGGCCGGCCGGACACGGACGGCACCGCCGCAACGCAACGGCCGTCTCCGCACCAGGACGGACATGAACGGCTCCCCCTCCCGCATCGATCCCGTCCCCCCGGTCAGGTGCACGGGTGAAGGGGACGGTGGCAGCGCTGTGATCCGGCAGGCGGCCTGCGGGGCGACCGCACTCGCGTGGTTCGACCGTGAGGCCATGCCCTTCCTCGGCCGGCTGTACGCAGCCGCGACGCAGATGGCCCGTGGCCCTGCCGACCCCGGTGACCTGGTCCAGCGCACCTACCAGCGGGCTTTCGAGACGTTCGAGACGCTGCCCGAGACAGCCGGCGTGAAAGGCTGGCTGTTCCGGATCCTTGCCGACACCGCGCTCGACGCCTTCGGCGAGCCGGACCGGCCCGGGGGCTTGGGCTTCCAGCCTGCCGCACAACGCCAGCAAGAGGTCTGCGGTGAGCGGGCTTTGGTCCCTGACGACCACGCGGCCCGGGTCACACAGGCGCTGGACCTGCTACCCGACGAGGAAGTGTCCGCTGCGCTGCGGCGCCTGCCGGCCGAGGTGCGGATCGTGGTGTACCTGGCCGACGCCGAAGACTTCAGCGCCGCCGACATCGCGCAGATCCTGGGCGTCCTCCCGGGCAGTGTGCGATCACGCCTGCGCCACGGACGAAGCCTCCTCCGTGAAACGCTCACAGCCGCCGCCCATCGGCGCGGGCTCCTCGGCGAACCGCGTGATCGCGTCCCTGACGACTGACGTCCCCCGCAGGGGGAGTTACCGGCTTGCGGTCACGTTCGCCGTCAGGCGCTCCAGGACAGCCTTGACATCCGCGGCCTCCGCCGGGGTGAGGCCTGCAGCCTGCCCGATCGTGGCCGGAATGACGCGCGCACGCTCGCGCAGTTCGGCGCCCTGTTCGGTGAGGCTGATCTGCACCGAACGTTCGTCGTTCGCCTGGCGCTCGCGCCGGACCAGACCGTGGGCCTGCAGCCGCTTGAGCAGCGGCGTCAGAGTGCCGTAGTCGAGTTGCAGGAGCTTGCCCAGCGATTTGATGGGCAGCGCACCATGTTCCCACAGCACCAGCATCACCAGGTACTGCGGATAGGTCAGGTCGAACTCCTCCAGCAGGGGCCGGTAGCGGTTGGTCAAGGCCCGCTGCGCCGCGTACAGGGCGAAACACATCTGGTCGTCGAGGAGCAGGCTGACCTCGTCAGCCTCCGCCGCCTGCCGCTCAGCGGCGGGCTGGTTCTCACTCATCGCAACTCCTGTCCGCACAATACTCGCGCACTAAACCGTACACCCCACAACTTCCACGCAAGCCATTATATTGCGCACACTTAAAATTGCCACGTTGGGTCGTGGGACCAGTGCATGGAGTACGCGGTGCCCGACGGCGAAGTTGTCCCGGCACGCGGAATCCGATCAGCGCACTTTCCCGTGTGAATCATGTGCCCGGTCCCGCCTCGCCCGCCAGGGCCCCGGCCTGGCGGGCGATGCTCCGCGGGCGAACCCCGGCCATCGCCAAGCGGCCGTTGTCCTGCTGCCAAGGCGCCATTGCCGAGGGCGCTGGTGCCACCAGGTGCGGCAAGGGCATTCCGCGCCCCTTGAGGCGGGCCCTACCCCGGCGGCGCATGGCCACAACCGGGGTTCACAGTCACATGACCGATGCCGCAAGGGCACGCTTTCGCGGTTGGATCGCAGGCAGCGTCTGTGCGCAGGGCAGGCCCGGGAGACCGGCAGCGGACGCGGCCCGCTACACGTCCGGCTCCCCCTGGCCGGCACGGATGCTCTTCCCCCCACCAGGAGTACGTGATGCCCGAGTACGTCCCCTTGCAGCAGCCGGTTCTTGAACCGGCTGCCCGCAACTTCACCGAAGCCACCGCCGCCCCGCCGTTCCCGTTCGACCTGGGACCGGCGGCAGGCCGTAGGGCGCTGGAGAAGGTGCAGGCCGTGGAGCACCACCACCTTGAGGTGGAGGACAGCTGGGTCGCGGTGTCCGGCGGGCCGAAGGGAAGCGTCGCGGTGCGCCTTGTGCGCCCGAGGCAGGCCGGCGGGCCGCTGCCCGCCGTCTTGTACCTCCACGGCGGCGGCTGGGTCTTCGGGGGCACGCGCACCCACGACCGCCTGGTACGTGAACTGGCCATCGGCGCGCGGGCCGCCGTGATCTTCCCCGAGTACAGCCTTTCGCCCGAGGCCCGCTACCCCCAGGCGCTGGAAGAGTGCTACGCGGTCGCCCGATGGGTGACCCGCCACGGGAGTGAGCACGGCATCGACCCCACACGAGTGGCCGTGGCCGGCGACTCCACGGGCGGCAACCTCAGCGCAGCCCTGACGCTGCTGGCCAAGGAACGCGGGGATGTCTCCTTCCGCCATCAGGTGTTGTTCCATCCCGTCACCGACGCGGACTTCGACACACCCTCCTACCGCCGGTTCGCCGAGGGCTACTTCCTGCGCCGCGACGTCATGCAGTGGTTCTGGGACCAGTACACGACCGACGAAGGGCAACGCGCACAGATCACGGCCAGCCCGCTGCGCGCCAGCGCACAGGAGCTCGCCGGCCTGCCCCCGGCCCTGGTCATCACCGCGGAGGCCGACGTCCTGAGGGACGAAGGCGAGGCCTACGCCGAGAAGCTGCGCACTGCCGGAGTTCCCGTGACCGCGACCCGCTACGAGGCGACCATCCACGACTTCGTCGTGCTCAACGCGCTGTCGGCAACCGATGCGGCCCGCAAGGCGGTCGCCCAGGCCGTAGCCGCCCTCCGGCAGGCACTCGACACCGAGAGCTGACTCCAGGCAGGCCCGCGACGCCGTCACGGTCTGCCGCAGCAAGCATTGCCCTTGCACAACGATCACACCGCCCCGGTCTCGTCGGGCAGCAGGCCCCGGACGTCCATGCCGCTACCGGCCGCAGCACCGCGACGCCCGGCCGGAGGCGGCCACGGACCCGGCCGGCGGTGACCTGATCGCCTGTGAGGACAGCCGACCATCGCTGGGACCGTAGGTCTCGCCGACGGAGCGGCTTGGGGTCCTCTGCAGCACCATGCCCCGCGTCCATGTATTCTCCTAGTGCAAACAACGCTATGCACTAGTTCAAAGGTCCCTGATCATTTCTGTCTCGCTCTCCCCTGCCGATACGTACGCGGCCGCCTGCCGCACCGTGCCGACCCGGGGCAAAGGACGGACCTGCTACGACCACGGCCTGGTGCCCTCGATCCCGGATACGGACCGCCTCCGCCGCGTTGCCCCCGTCCGCGACGGGGCGGCCGCCGCGCCGCCGGTCCTTCACACCAACGCCGGTGAACGGCTCTGCGTGCACGGCCCCACCGGTCCCCCTCCACCGGGCAGCACCGGCGAGGAGGCCGGGCCCCACCGGCCGGGCCCGCTACCGGGCGCCGGCACCCATCGGGCACCCGGGGTTGTCGACGACCTCGACATGCCGGTCACCGGCCCAGGCCACCTCGCCGGACGCTGACCGCAGTCCGCACACGGGCCCAGCCCCGGCCGGCGAATGGCCGGCTGCGGCCGCGCACGACGTCGGCCGGCACGGTCGGCCTCGCCGCGGTACCCCCGTCCAGGCGCTGTACGTCGGCCCCACATGCCGGGCGCCGCCGGGCAGCCCTGCCCCATGCCCATCCCCTGGCCCGCGAGAAGAAACGGAGACAAACAGTGATCGGCAGTGACTCCTCCCAGCGCGATACGACCAGCGTGCTGATCGGCCGGGACCGCGATCTGCACACGATCCGTGAGCTCGCGGGCGTCGGCACCGGAGGCGGAGCTTTGCTGGTCTCGGGGGACGCAGGGGTCGGGAAGACGGCAGTGCTGGACGCCATCGCGGCAGGAGCCCGCGCCGAGGGCGCCCGGGTGCTGCGAGCCGCCGGTGTGGAGTTCGAGGCGGACTGCAGTTACTCGGGCCTCAACCAGATCCTCTTCCCCTTCCAGAACGAACTCGAGGAGCTGCAGCCGCCCTTCCGCGATGCCCTGCGCATGGCACTCGGTTTCGAAAGTGGCAGGCCGCCCGAGCGGCTGGTGGTCTCCAATGCCGTGCTGCTCCTGTTGCGCACGGTCGCCGCCGGAGATCCGATGCTGCTGGTCATCGATGACCTGCCCTGGCTCGACCAGGCCAGTGCGGCGGTCCTGGGTCTGGTCGCGCGCAGGGCCGCGGGCATCGGTGTGAGCTTTCTCGCCGCCTCGCGCTCCGCGTCCCACAGCCCGAACGGCTGCGGCGTCCTGCCCGAGTACCGGCTGCAGCCGCTGGACGAGGAGTCGGCTTCCCGTCTGGTCGCCGACACCTCCCCGGACCTGGTCCCCAGCGCCCGCCGACGCCTGATGACCGTCGCCTGCGGCAACCCGCTCGCGCTGCTGGAACTGCCGTCCGCGATGCCCGCCGTCCCGGGACCGGCAGGCGGCGACGCCGGCTTCCCGGCCGTGGTGCCGCTCAGCCGGCGCCTGGAAGCGGTGTTCGGCTCCCGCGTCACCGGCCTGCCCCAGCCCACCCAGCGCCTGCTGCTGCTCGCCGCGCTGGAAGGCATCGGGGATCTCGGCGTCCTGCAGGCCGCCTCACGGCAGAACGACGACGGCTACGACCTGGAAGACCTCGGCCCCGCCGAACACGAGCAGCTCGTCCACATCGACGAAGGCGCACGACGGCTGAGGTTCCGCCATCCCCTCATCCGCTCCGCCGTCGTGAACAACGCCACCAGCAGCCGGCGGCGGGCCGTCCACACCGCCCTCGCCCAGGTCCTGGTGGACCAGCCCGAACGCCGGGCCTGGCATTTGGGCGAGGCTACTTTGGAACCCGACGAGAACGTGGCCGCCCTCCTGGAGACCGCGGCCCGTATCACCTTGCGCCGCGGTGATGCCATCGGCGGCATGCGCACCTTCATCCGGGCCGCGGACCTCACGCCGCCCGGCCCCGGACGCAGCCGCCGCCTCGCCACCGCCGCCTACATCGGCGCCGAGGCCACCGGGGCGTTGCCCAGCGCCCAGAAGCTCCTGGACGACGCACGGCACACCGGCACCGATCCCGAAAGCTCCCTGCACGCCGCCGCGGCCTCCGCCGTCCTCATCCTCAACAGCGACAGCGACATCGACGCCGCACACACCCTGCTCGTCGACGCCATCGAAGCCGGAACCCACGGCTACCACGCCGACGACAAGGCACTCATCGACGCCCTGCACACCCTTGCCCTGGTGTGCTTCTTCGGTGCCCGGTCCGAGCTGTGGCAGCCCTACCACCGCGCACTGGACACACTCACACCCGCGGCCCCGCCGGTGCTGTCCGCGCTGGGCAAGACCTTCTCCGACCCGGCCCGCACCGGGGCGGCGGCCATCAAGGAACTCGACGAACTGGTCGCCGGACTGCCCGAGACGACCGACCCGGCCCAGCTCCAGCGCATCGGCTCGGCGGCCCTGTACGCCGACCTCCTGACCGACGTCCGAGAAGCACAGTGGCGCATGGTCCGCATGGGGCGAGACGGCGGCCCGGCGCGCCGGCACATGGCCGGGCTGATCCACCTCATCCTGGACGACTACCTCACCGGGATGTGGGAGGAAGCGGCGCACCTTGCCGACGAGGGCATCCAGCTGTGCGAAACCCATGGCTACACGGGATTCGCCTGGTACTTCCACTACGCCAAAGCCCTCCTGGCCGCCACCACCGGCGACGCCGACGCCGCGGACGCGACCGCAGAGAAGGTCATCCACTGGGCGACCCGCCGCAAGGCGTTCGGCGCCGCCCACTACGCGCACCACGCCGCAGGGCTGGCGGCCCTGGGCCGCGGTGACTTCGCCGGCGCCTACGAACACGCCACCGCCATCAGCCCCGCCGGCCACCTCGCCTCACACGCCCCGCACGCACTGTGGACGACGATGGACCTGGTCGAGGCGGCCATGCGGACCAACCGGCACCAGGAGGCAGCCGCCCACGCCCAGGCCATGCGGGAAGCCGGCATCGCCGAACTGTCCTCACGGCACGCCCTGCTCACCCATGCCTGCACCGCCCTGAGCACCGCCGGCGACGACCAGGCCCTGCAACAGTTCACCCACGCCCTTGACGTACCCGGCGCCGGGCGGTGGTCCTTCGACTACGCCCGCGTCCAGCTCGCCTACGGCGAGCGGCTGCGGCGTGTGCGGGCCACCACCGAATCCAGGGGGCCGCTGGCAGCCGCACTGTCCGCCTTCCAGCACCTGGGGGCCGCTCCCTGGACCGAGCGTGCCGAGACCGAACTACGCGCCGCAGGCTCCGCCAAGCGGCGGCCCAGTGGCGCCAATCCGCACACGCTCACCCCCCAGGAACTGGAGATAGCCCGGCTGGCGGCCTCGGGCCTGACCAACAAGCAGATAGCCGAGCGCCTGTTCCTCTCCCACCGCACCGTGGGCGCCCACCTCTACCAGATCTACCCCAAGCTGGGCATCACCTCCCGAGGCATGCTCCGCGACGCCCTCGAAGCCTGACCCCACTCCTCATCGGCCTCCTCACACCACCCGAGCAGCACGCGGCGGCCGGGCCCTGCCACCTCACTTCAGAAAGACCCAGCACGTGACCACACTTCCCACCCTCGTCCTGGTCCACGGCGCCTGGCACGGCACCTGGTGCTGGCAGCCACTGGCCGACCAGCTCCCCGACCTCGACGTACGTACCGTCGCCCTGCCCAGCAGCGGACAGGACCCGGCAGCCCTGGGTGGCCTGTACGACGATGCGGAAGCGGTGGCCAAAGCCATCGCGGCCGTCGGCGGACCGACCGTGGTGGTCGGCCACTCCTACGGAGGATGCCCTGTCACCGAAGCCGCTGCGGCAGTCGGCAACGTCGAGCGTGTCATCTACCTCAGCGCCCTGATGCAGGACACCGGCGACTCGGTCCTGTCCCTGGTCGGCGGTGTCTATCCGCCCTACTGGGACGTGCACGAGGAGCCCCAAGGCCACGCCAGTCACGGCTACTTCGAAGCGGCCCAGGCTTCGCACGTGCTCTACAGCGACGTCGAACCGCACCTGGCGCAGCAGGCCGCCGCCAGACTCGGCCGCCAGTCCCTGGCCTCGGTCACCCAGCCCCTCACCCAGGCCGCCTGGCACACCGTGCCCAGCACCTACATCCTGTGCGAGCAGGACCTCGCCATCCCGCTGCCACTCCAGGAAGCCATGGCCACCCGCGCCCAGCGCACCGTCCGCCTGCACTCCGGCCACAGCCCGTTTCTCTCCCAGCCGGCCGAACTGGCCCGCATCCTCCGCCACGAACTCACCCTCCGGCCACCGCAGTAGGGGTCACCTGAGGCCCTGCAGACGCCGGTCGCCGTGCCCGGCGATCTGGTCTGCACAGGTCCACGATTCCGCACGGCGCAACTCTCCGGCTGCATCCACGTGAAGGTCCGCGACGGCCAGGTCGCCAACCGGCCGCACCAGCGACACCCTCGCCCTGTGGGCCGGCGACGGCAGCACGGGAGCCACTCCAACCCGTTCAAGCGCTCTGTCGAGCAGGTCCCCGTACCGTCAGACTGGTTGTGTGAGCGAGTTATGGAGCATGCTGGCCGCGCCAGGCGGAGCGGTGGCGACCACGTTGATCGGTGTCTTCGTCGGCAGTGTGGTCGGCAGGCGCGCTCAGGACCGGCACTGGGTCCGGGAACAGCAAGCGGCTGTTTGCGCGCGGGTGCTGCGGGAGTCGTCAACGGTGCTGGTGGATCTCAGCGACATGGAGTCCTCCCGCCCCGAAAGCATCCCGCAAGGTGTGGTCGTGGCGACCAGCATCGACTGGCGGCCGTGGAACGAGGCACTGAGCATGGTGAACCTGGTCGCCGACAAGGACATCGCAGAGGCGGCCCATACCCTGGACGAGCAGATCTGGCGCGTCCACATCGCGGTCAAGCGCGGCCTGGCCCCTGATGAGGACTGGTTCGCACTGCGCTCGCGCATCACGCCGCACAAGGCGACTTCATCACCGTTTCCCGCCGCAGACTGTCCCTGACAGGGGACCCACTCCCCCGGCTGTCCGGCAGGCCGGCCCCAGACGACCCCATCTGGACCCCGTAGGCCACGTACCCGGGGGCCGACTGCCAGACCTCGTCCAGCGATTGAACGGCTTGTGGCTGTGCCTGTTCTGCCAGCCGGATCCGTTCTGCAGCAGCCTCTCGTTGGCCCGCCGCACCAGCCGGGCCACCACAACCACTGCGACCACAGCGGCTGACCCCGCGCCCCCGCATCTCTCCCCCATTCCGGTCCCGGCCCAACCCAGGAGGACCGCGCCGACCGCGGCTTCGACAGGGGCGGCTCCGCCGGCAGTTGACGCCTGTGCTGCCTTCACGCGCACTTCCGAAGGGCGCTGACCCCGGCCGATCTCCTGGATGCTCACGCGCCTCAGTACTCGCTTCGCCCGTCCGGCCACGATACGGAGACCGCCCCCAACCACGTGTAATTCCACGTGCCTTCATGGCGCCGGCGTCGTTGTAAAAGAGACCTCGAATAGGGACGGGGATCCAGTACCCCAAGGGCACCGGTCACGCTGCTCGACGGCTTCCTCGCCGCTCTGCGGGGCCCAACAAGACTGCCATAAGGGGCTCGATACGGGCCGCCGGCACACAACAACAACACAAATTGACTCACCAGTAGGTACCATCCGGCAGCACCACCCCATACACACGAGGAGTGTCGTGTCCGACAACAACACCATTCAGGACCGGTATGCGACGCGTCTCGCAGAGGACCTGGACAACAACGCCGGCGAGCAGGAAAAGGTCCGCACGCAACTCGCGGAACTCCAGAGCCGGCTGGCCCAGCTCGAGCAGGAGCAGGCGTGGCTGGCCCAACTGCAAGGAACCGTGGCCGGCGCCTCAAGCGTGGTCGTTGAGGAAGAACCGGCAGGTGAAGCGCCTGCCGACGAGGCCGAAGAGCCGAAAGTGACGCCCGCCGCCCAGCCAGTGCCCCGTCCGCGCGGGCGAAAGAAGTCGGCCGGTGAGTCCGCAGCCCGAAAGGCCACCAAGAAGTCGCCTGCCCCCAAGACGGCCAGGAAGCCGAAGCCCGGCAGCTCACCGTCGAGCACGGAACCGACGCTGCGCAGCCTGGTCGTGGACATACTGGCCGCGAGCAGCGAACCGCGCATGGTCAGCGAGTTCGTCGACGCCCTGACCAAGCAGCACCCCCAACGCGCCACTCCGAGCGCCCCGGTCGTGCGCAACACCCTGGAGGCACTGGTAGCCAAGGGGCTCGCCGAACGCGCCCGCCGGCAAGGCAGCGTCTTCTACACCCCCATCACACCCTCGGCCTCCGACGCCGGTAACACGGCGGTCGCGTCCGGGGCCGCAGAACCGGTCCCGGCAACAGCCTGACCTCAAACGCGTGTGGCAGAAGGTCGCGGGCCTTCTGCCACAGGCGTGCATTCGGCCGATCTTCCGCGGAGCAGCGCCCTCCCCATCGTGGATCCCAGGAGAGCACCGCGGATCCGAGACCATGCCCCATGCCCCATGCCCCCGCACTGCCGACCGCAAGGCCGCACGAAGATAAAGGTGCCCAATACAGCAAAATGTGGCACTTACCGCGGTACCGTGGAGATCTGTCCCAGCGCGCAGCCCCGCGACCAGTTCTGGAGGGAGCCCGCATGGCAGATCGACTCGACGTGGCGTCGCTGGCTCCCGGCGATCGCGCGGACGCGATCCGTGAATTCTCGTGGGCCATCAACGGCCGTATAGAGGTGGACCTTCCCCCGGACCCGCATCTCCTGAGGGCCAGCGCAACCACCAACGCGGTGGGGTCGGTGAAAGTCTCGGAGATCGGCTGGAACGCGGCCCGCCTGCGCCGCGCTACTGCCTCGGTGGACGAGGACTTCGTACCGCACGTTCTCGTCCATCTCCAGGAAGCGGGGGTCTCCGCCGTCCACCAGGGAGGAAGGCAGGGTGTGATCCGGGCGGGAGATCTCGCGGTGCTGGAGAACGCGAAGCCCTATGAGGTCTTCTTCCACGGCACGATGCATTCGGTCCTCGTGCGCGTTCCCACGCACGTCCTGGGGCTGCGGCCGTCCCTGCTCGACCAGGTCACAGCCGTACGACTGAGTTCGCAGCGCCCCGTCGTGGGTGCCACGGCAGCGCTTTTCACCCGTCTGGCCCGTAACCAGGCCGCTGTCGGAGAGGCCGAGGCCGCCCTGTTCGCGCAGCCCTGTGTCGACCTGATCAGGGCTGTGGTCAGCATGATCCCAGGCCGTGACGATCTGGCCGGAGCGCCTCTGAACAGCACGCTTCTTTACCGTGTTCAGGAATACGTCCGCCTCCATCTGGCAGAACCCGACCTGACTGCGGCACGTATCGCCGCCGAGCATCACGTTTCCGTACGCCAGCTCTACCTGACCCTGTCCCGGGCGGGAATCAGCCTCGGTGAGTGGATCAGGACGCAGCGCCTCGAAGAGTGCAGGAGGGAACTCGCGTCGTCGGTGCATCAGTTCATGACGATCGAGGCGATCGCCCACCGGTGGGGGTTCGCCAGCGCACCCCACTTCAGTCGGGTGTTCAAGGCGGCGTACGGTGTGAGCCCCCGCGAGTTCCGGTGGCAACCATGCGACAGGCTGAGCGGGCTTTCACCGGCAACGGGGCCCTTCCGCCCGGGCACTTCGGCCTAATCTCCCGGACCGTCACCGGGCCCGGCCCGCGGCGGAGAAGGAGCCGCCCGCCAGAGCAGGCCGAAGCCACCAGACACCCGCCTGAAGGCCCAGGCACGTCGAGTGAACAAAACGCGGCGTCGCCGACTCTCTCACAGTAGGCGGCACACCAGTCGTCGCCTTGCCTGTACGTGCACAATCTGCCCTTGCGCTTTCGTGCAGGACATCGGGTCCGGTTCCCGGCCCCAAGGAACCGGCCACCGGGGTCCGGGCATTTCAGCGGCGGATCGTACGGCCGACACCGCGCGGCCTCACGAGCATGAATACGCGTTACCTCGCTCAGCGCGATACCGGCAATACAGAGCGTGTCCTCCCCCCAACGACATTCGGAGTCGCATACGGCTGCACGGCGGGAGTCCCGCAGTCTCCGGTTCGCACAGCTGCGGATATCCCACGGACCTGCCCGGACACCCGCCGACGATCGCAAGGAAAATTTACGGTGGCCGCAGAGAGGGGCTCCCAGGAGCCTCCTGCCCCGGTCGCATGCACGAGAGTCCGGGAACCAGATGCCTTCAGTGCCGTTCGGGAGGACATCGTGATCGAAGCATTCTGCACGGACATCCAACCGCCCGCCGAGCGGGCCGAGTACTGGAGGGACGCCGTACGCAGGGCGTTCACCCGGCTGGAGATACGCACCCAGGGGCCGGCCGAGCTCCACGGGGCGATACGCCAGGCCTGCGTCGCCGGCGTCCAGGCCGGCTCCCTCGAAGCGAGCCCGCAACGCATGGCGCGTACCGCGCCGCTCATCGCCGCCGACGGCGACGGCTCGCTGATCGTGAGCCTGCAACGCACCGGCGGCAGCGTCGCGGCCCAGGACGGCCGCGAGACACCGGTGGCCGCCGGCGAACTCGTCATCCTC
>NZ_JARAVK010000208.1:0-16085 GCF_033792765.1 Streptomyces sp. PA03-6a
GACGGCTTCCGAGTTTTGAGAGGTGTTGTGGGTCTCGGAAATGTGTTAAGAAAAAGACCCCACCGGGGTGCAGACGCCGGAGCAACCCGCGGTACCGCACAGGCGCGGCGCCGTCGTGGGGTTGCGCCAGCCCGCTTCGCCTCCGGCGAGCGGCCGACCCGCAACCATGCCCGGGCGCGGCCCGGGGGGCGGTAGCGTCGGGGCATGGGTGCGGAGGAGAGCGACCGGCTGGTACTGGACTACCTCAGCAAGGTGGGGGACCTGGCACAGACCGCCCTCCCGGCGGACCGGCGGCGGGACCTCGTGGCACGCCTGCGCAAGGACATCGACCGGGAGCGGCACGGCAGCGACAACCCCGCCGTGGTGCGGCGGATCCTGGGCCGGCTGGGCGCCCCGGACGCGGTGGTGCAGGGGGAGGCCGCCGCCGCGGTGCCCGCGCCCCGCACCCCGGCGGACCCCGCACCGGCGGAACCGCAGTGGTGGCGGCTGCCCGACCAGCGCACCCAGTCGCCGTCGCCATCGCCTTCGACCTCGCGGACGTTCCTGCCCGGTGACGAACTCGCCGGGCTGCCCGGCATGACCGGCGGCCTGATCATCCCGCTGACCCCCGAGGAGGACCCGGAGGCCGCCCCGGCCGCCAAGGCCGAGGCCCAGCCCGAGGCGGAGCCGGACGCCGCCCCGGCAACGCGCCGCGGGCCGCGGCGGTGGCGGGCCGGTCTCCTGGAGTCCGTCGCCGCGCTCCTGCTGCTGACCGGCGCCGTCCTCGGCTCCTGGATCGCCCTCCTCGCCGGGTGGGCCGTGGCGTACGGCTCGCGCCGCCTGTCCCGCCGCGCGTCCCGGTTCGCGGCGCTGGGCCTGCCGGGCCTGACCGCCGCGGCCGCGCTGATCTGGATCTGGGGCCGCTTCGCCGGACGGTGGGGCGAGCCGATCCCCGAGGGCGGCCTGGACTCCGCGATCGCCGACGCGCTGCCCACGGTCGTGCGGATCGCGGCCGTCGCCTCGGCCGCCTTCCTGCTCTGGCGGGGGAGCAGGGCCGGCCGGCGGCCTCGTTAGAGTGGCTGCCATGCCCGCTTCCCAGCCGACGTCCCCGATAACGGTCGGGTTCGACCTCGACATGACCCTGATCGACTCACGCCCCGGCATCAAGGCCACGTACGAGTGCCTCGCCGAGGAGACCGGCGTCTTCGTCGACGCCGCGCTCGCCGTCACCCGCCTCGGGCCGCCGCTCGACTGGGAGCTGGCGCACTGGTTCCCCGCGGAGGACATCCCCGCGGTCGCCGACCGCTACCGGGCGCTGTACCCCGGGTTCGCCATCGCTCCGACCCCGGCCATGCCCGGGGCGCGCGAGGCCGTCGCCGCCGTGCACGCGGCGGGCGGGCGGGCCGTCGTGGTCACCGCGAAGCACGAGCCGAACGCCAAGCTGCACCTCACGCACCTGGGTCTGGAGGTCGACGAGGTGCGCGGCTGGCTGTGGGCCGAGGCGAAGGCCGAGGCGCTGACCGAGTACGGGGCGGCGGTCTACGTCGGGGACCACGTGGGGGACGTCGTCGGGGCCCGCACGGCCGGCGCGCTGTCCGTGGCGGTGGCGACGGGCCCGGTCACGGCGGACGAACTGCGCGCCGCCGGGGCGGACGTCGTGCTGGCCGACCTGACGGAGTTCCCCGCCTGGTTCGCCTCCTACGCCCCGGACCCCGACGCCGTCGCCTGACGGCTCTGCGCCCGCGCGGAGCGCAGCAGCCCGGCCAGGGCCAGCGCGAAGCCGACGCCCATGAGCATCGACACCAGGTAGGCGGCGGTCGGCAGCGGGTCGGATCCCAGGAAGAGCGGGGCCACGGTGGCCAGAGTGCCGAGCGCGCCGACGACGAAGACGGCGGCGCCGACGCGCACGAGGAGATCGCCGGGTTTCCGGGTTTCGGTGGTCACCGGACCAGGGTAGATCGCCCGGGGAAGTCGCAGCGCACCGGCCGGACGGTGGCCGGGGCAGGAAGACCACGGAGTCTTGTCACACGCCCCTGGGCCATTAGCCTTATGGGCAGCGGGTCTGCCAAGGGGCCCGCTGTCTTGCTATCCAAGAGCTTTTTTCTGTCTACAGCGAGGACGAGGTCGGACGTGCCTACCGGCAAGGTCAAGTGGTTCAACAGCGAGAAGGGCTTCGGCTTCCTCTCCCGCGACGACGGCGGCGACGTCTTCGTGCACTCCTCCGTCCTGCCGGACGGCGTGGCCACGCTGAAGCCGGGGCAACGAGTCGAGTTCGGCGTGGTCGCCGGACAGCGCGGTGACCAGGCCCTGTCGGTGACCCTGTTGGAGCCGGCGCCGTCCGTGGCGGCCGCGCAGCGACGCAAGCCCGACGAACTGCTGCCCATCGTCCAGGACCTCACCACGCTGCTGGAGGACGTCGCCCGCTCGCTGCAGCGCGGCCGTTACCCGGACAAGGCCCACGGCCACAAGATCGCGTCCGTCCTGCGCGTCGTCGCCGACCAGTTGGACGTCTGACCCCCCGCCCGGGTGCGGGCTCACGACTCGAGCGCGTGCGGACCGAGGGGCGGCACCAGTCCCTCGGCCGCGGCCCGGGTGAGCAGCCCGCGGACCGCCGCGTAGCCCTCCTCGCCGAGCGCCGAGGTGAACTCGTTCACGTACAGCCCGATGTGCTGGTCCGCCACCTTCGGGTCCATCTCCTGCGCGTGCTCCATGACGTAGCCGCGTGAGGCCTCGGGCTCGTCCCAGGCCATGTGGACGGAGGTGCGGGCCGCGGCCGCCAGTTCGCGCAGACGCTCCTCGCCCAGGGAGCGCTTGGCGATGATCGCGCCCAGCGGGATGGGCAGCGTGGTGGTCAGCTCCCAGTGCTCGCCCATGTCCGCGAGCTTGTGCAGCCCGTAGTCCTGGTAGGTGAAGCGCGCCTCGTGGATGACGAGCCCCGCGTCCACCCGGCCGTCCCGCACCGCCGGCATGATCTCGTGGAAGGGCAGGACGACGATCTCCCCGACGCCGCCCGGCACTTCGGCGGCCGCCCACAGCCGGAAGAGCAGGTACGCCGTCGAGCGCTCGCTCGGCACCGCCACCGTGCGCCCGCTCAGGTCGGCGCCCTTGCCGGTGCCCTCGTCCCTGGTCAGGACGAGCGGGCCGCAGCCGCGGCCCAGCGCGCCGCCGCAGGGCAGCAGCGCGTACTCGTCGAGCACGTAGGGGAGCACCGCGTACGAGACCTTCAGGACGTCGAACTCGCCGCGCTCGGCCATCCCGTTGGTGACGTCGATGTCCGCGAAGGTCACGTCGATCGCAGGCGCGTCCGGGACCAGGCCGTGCGCCCAGGCGTGGAAGACGAAGGTGTCGTTGGGGCACGGGGAGTAGGCGATCCGCAGTGCGCGCTCTTGGCTCATGTCCGGTCTCCAACGTCGAGTACGGCGGGTTGCTTCCCGAGCCGGGCGAAGGCGTCGGCGAGCGCGTCGAGCGCCTCCCCGATCCGCCAGGCCGCGCGGTCGCGCGGGCCCACCGGATTGGACACCGTACGGATCTCCAGGACGGGCAGCCCGTGCGCCGCGGCCGCCTCCGCGACGCCGAAGCCCTCCATGGCCTCGGCCGGCGCCCCGGGGTGACGGCGCGTCAGCTCCGCGGCCCGGCCGGCCGTCCCGGTCACCGTCGACACCGTCAGGACCGGCCCGTACGCCGCGCCGAGCACGTCGGCGACCCGGCGGGACAGCGGTCCCGGCGGGCGGTGCTCGGAGGTGCCGAAGCCCAGCTCGGCGACCGGGAGGAAGCCCTCCGGGCCCTCCGCGCCCAGGTCGGCGGCGACGATGGCGTTCGCGACGACCACCGAGCCGACCGGTGCGTGGGGCTGGAAGCCGCCGGCGATCCCGGCCGAGACAACGAGCCCGTACCGCGCCGCGGTGAGCGCCGCCGCCGTGCCCGCCGCCGCGGCGGCCGGGCCGACGCCCGCGGCCAGCACGTCCGCGAGGGCGGTGCGCAGCAGCACGCGGCCACCCGGTACGGGCTGCTCGGTGGCCGTGCCGCCGAGTCCGCGGACGACCGCGTCGCGTTCCGCCGGGACGGCGGTGACGACGAGGAGGCGGGGCATCATGACCTCGGCGGAGTCAGCGGACGGTTTCAGCCCGCCGACTTCAGCTTGAACTGCCAGACGCCGAGGTAGTCCTGGGCGCCGGCGGTCTCGATGATGTTGAGGGTCACCTCGCTGGCCGCGGCACCGGTCTGCGCGTCGGAGAGCAGGGTCTCGGCGTCGAAAGAGCGGTAGGTGGTGTCCTTCAGCAGCCCCGACTTGCCGGAGGTGCCGGCGGCCACGACCCAGCCCTTCTCGGCGATCGCGGGGTCGACGCCGATCCGCACCTTGTCACCGGGCCGGACCGTGATGGTCTTCTCGGGCTTGCCCTGCAGGCAGGTCAGGAAGACCTGCTCGGAAAGCTTCTTCCCGTCGAGGTAGCACTTGCTGGTGGCCTCGGTGGTCACGGTCCTGTCGCCGACGGTGACGGTCGCCAGGGGGGTCGGCTTCTCGCAGGCGGAGAGGGCGATCAGCCCGAGGGACACGGCACCGAGGGCGGCGGCACGGCGGCGATTGCTCATGAAGGTGAGGCTACCGGGCGGTCGCGCTCCCGCTACGCGGGGGGCCCGCTCGTGTCCCCGGGCCGCCCCCGCTCAGACGGTGCGCGGACGTGTCGCCCGTCCCCGGGCACCCGTCATCAGGCCGCGGACCGAGAAGGTGACGCCGAGCGCCACCAGGGCCGCCCCCACCGCCATCCCCAGCGTGCCGTTGAGCGGCAGGACGATGCCGATGGCGCCGCCGATCACCCACGCCAGCTGGAGGGCGGTCTCCGAGCGGGCGAACGCCGAGGTGCGCACCTCCTCGGGCACGTCGCGCTGGATCAGGGCGTCCAGCGAGAGCTTGCCCAGCGCCTGCGCGATGCCCGCCGCGGCCGCGACGACGGCGATGGTCAGCACGCCGTACCAGGCCGCCGCCACGCACGTCGCCGCCAGGGCGGCGGCCAGCGCGCTGATGATGATCCGCTCCGGTCCGCGGTCGCGCAGCCAGGAGCCCAGCGCGGTGCCGAAGGCGTTGCCGGTGCCCGCCGCCACGGCGACCAGGCCCAGCGACACCGGCCCCGACAGGCCGCCCAGCGGATGCTCGCGCAGCAGGAACGCCAGGAAGAGGGTCAGGAACCCCGACAGCGCCCGCAGCGCGGCGTTGGCCTGCAGGGCGTGCAGCACCGGACCGCCGACGCTCCGCAGCCCCGGCCGCTTCTCCCGCCACTGCCGGCCCAGGCGGTGGTGCTCGACCTCCTCACCCGAGGTCAGCTCGGCGCGCGCCTCGCCCTTGGCGGAGTCCACCTTGTGCGGGAGGGAGAAGGAGAGCAGCGTCCCGACGACGAAGACGACGAACGCCCCGTACAGCGGCACGCCCGGCCCGATCAGGTGGAGCAGCCCGCCGATCGGCGCCGCGACGGCGGTGGCCAGCAGGCCCGTCAGGCTCACCCGGGAGTTCGCCTTCACCAGCGTCGTACGGGCCGGCAGCAGCCGTGGCATCACCGCGCTGCGCACCACGCCGTACGCCTTCGACGCCACGAGCACGCCCAAGGCGGCCGGATACAGCTCCAGTCCGGCGGTCGCCACCACCCCGGCCATCGTCCAGGCCAGGATCGCCCGGGCCAGCATCGACATCGCCATCGCGGCGCGCCGGCCGTGCGGGATGCGGTCCAGCAGCGGCCCGATCACCGGGGCCAGCAGCGCGAACGGGGCCATCGTGACCAGCAGGTAGAGCGCCACGCGGCCGCGCGCCTCACCGGTCGGCACGGAGAAGAAGATCGTGCTGGCGAGCGCGACGGTGATCAGCATGTCGCCGGCCGAGTTCACCGCGTGCAGCTCGATCAGCTTCGCCAGACCCGACTCGCCCGCCCCGCCCGAGTGCGTGTGACGCCGGACGCGCCGCACCACGGCGGACGACGTACGCTGCGTGGCGCGCGCGACGGCGTTCCCCGCCCTGCGAACCGGTCCCGGGCCGGACGTCACTGTGCGTGCCACGCTCGCCAGTCTGCCCTACCGGGCGGCTTTCCGAACGGGGCGCGCACCGATAGCGTGCGATCGCGCAGAATGGAGTCATCAGGTGCGCCCGTGGACGTACGGGCAGGCAGCGTTTGAAGCGGTCCTCCGGTCCGCTCCGCCACCGCCCCGCCCGACCCTCGGCGGCGCACGCGTAAGACGGCGTAGGAGAGAATCGATTCTTGTGAGTGCTGCGATGCGAAGCCGTACCCCTGACCGCCTGTGCGCCGAGGCGGTCGACCTCGCCCTCGAAGCCGCCGTCGAGGCCTTCGGCGAGAAAGCGGTCGGCGAGCACCTCGGGGCGGTCGCCGAGGGCGACCGCGTCGTCACGCACCTGTTCGACTGCCGTGAGGCCTCCTACCGCGGCTGGCGCTGGGCGGTCACGCTCACCCGCGCCTCCCGCGCCAAGGCCATCACCTTGGACGAGACGGTCCTCGTGCCCGGGCCCGAGGCCGTCCTCGCGCCCGAATGGGTGCCGTGGAGCGAGCGCCTGCGCCCCGGCGACCTCGGCCCCGGCGACCTGCTGCCCACCGAGGCGGAGGACCTGCGCCTGGAGACCGGCTTCTCCGGGGAGGACGCCCCGCCGCCGAACTCGCCGGTCTCCGAGGAGATGGCCGAGCTCGTCGAGGCCGAGGACGCGGACGTCTCCGGCGGCCCCCCGGCGACCCTGCCGATGGCGCCCACGGTCGGCACGATCGCCGCGGTCGCGGAGGAGATCGGCATGGCCCGGCCGCGCGTGCTGTCCCGGTACGGGCTGCACGTCGCCGCGGACCGCTGGGAGGACGAGTACGGCCCCAAGGCCCCGATGGCCCAGGCCGCCCCCGCCCAGTGCGTCTCCTGCGGCTTCCTCGTCCCGATCGCGGGCTCCCTGCGGCAGGCCTTCGGCGTCTGCGCGAACGAGTTCTCCCCGGCCGACGGGCGCGTCGTCTCCCTCGCCTACGGGTGCGGCGCGCACTCCGAGGCCGCGGTCATGCCGAAGACCCCCCGGCCCGCGCCGCCCGTCCTCGACGAGACCGCGATCGAGCCGCTCCCCCTCCACCCCGACCGCCAGGGCTCCGTCGAGGACACGACCCCGGCCGAGGAACTCGGCCACAGCTGACGGCTCCGCCGCGGCCCGGGCGGGGGCGCGGACGCGCGCGCCTCGGCGGCCGTGTGGGCTCCGCCCACGCCCGGCCTGGTCCGGGGCGGGGCGGTTGTGCGCCGGTCGTCCCGGCTGGGTACTCGGCCGCGGTCGACGGCAGGCTCCGCCGGCGGCTGACGCCCGTGCCCGGGTTGCGCGGGCTGCCGGCCAGGCACTCCGGTTGAGGAACTGGGCCACAGCCGACGGCTGCCGTCCGCGGACGACGGGCCTCGGGGCCGGGTGGGGCCGCCCCGCCCGGGTCGGGGCTGGAGCCGCTGTGCGTCGGTGAGGGCGCCATCCCGGCCGGGGAACTCGGTCACGGTGCTCGCTCCGTCGGCGGCCCGCTGCCGGGACCGGGTGGCGCTGGGGGCGCCTCGGGGTCCACGTGGGCTCCGCCCAGTCGACCGGCCTGGTCCGGGGCCCACCGGGGCCGCTGGGCGCCGGTCGTCCAGGTTGGGTGACTCGGCCACGGCCGGCTCCGGATTGCGCGGGCTGCCGCCCGGGCACTGGCTGCCGTCCGCGGATGGCGCGCATCGGGGCCGGGTGGGGTGCCCCTACGCCTACGCCCGGTCCACCGGGGCCGAGCAGAGCCTGGGCCGGCCCGGCCCGCGCGGGGCGGCGTCCCCGGGTGCGGGCGCGTGCGGGACGACCGGGCGACAGCCCACGCGGTAGCGTCACTCGCACAGGGCAGGGCATGCGACACCGCGTGAGGGAGAAGACGACGTGAGCGGGACCGCGATGGACCGGGGCGCAGATCCGTTCGGGACCGCACGGCTGCGGCGGGCCGTGCTGGACGCGTGGGCCGCGTCGCCCGCCCGGTTCCGGGAGGACGCCAACGCGGAGGAGGACCTCGCGCTCGGCGGCTACCGCGACCGTCTCGTCGTCGAGCTGGCCCAGAACGCCGCCGACGCGGCGACCCGTGCGGGGGTGACCGGCCGCCTGCGGCTGACCCTGCGCGAGGGGGTGCTCGCCGCCGCGAACACCGGGGCCCACCTGGACGCCGCGGGCGTGGAGTCCCTGTCGACGCTGCGCGCCAGCTCCAAGCGCGAGGAGGGCGCCCTGGCCGTCGGCCGCTTCGGCGTCGGGTTCTCCGCCGTGCTCGCGGTCAGCGACGAGCCCGCGATCCTCAGCCGCAGCGGCGGCGTCCGCTGGTCGCTGGCCGAGGCCCGCGACCTCGCGCGGGAGACCGGTGGGCACTCCCCGGGGCTCACCGACGAACTGCGCCGCCGGGACGGCCACGTACCGCTGCTGCGGCTGCCGCTGCCCGCCGAGGGCACCGCCCCGGACGGCTACGACACGTGCGTCGTGCTGCCGCTGCGCGACGGCGCCGCAGCGGACCTCGCGGCGAGCCTGCTCGCCGCGATCGACGACGCGCTGCTGCTGTCCCTGCCCGGCCTGACCGAGGTGGTCGTGGAGACGCCCGAGGGCGTACGGACCCTGAGCCGGCGTCAGGAGGACGGGCTGACCGTCGTCGTGGACAGCGCCGGCGGCACCACCCGCTGGCGCACCGTGAGCGACGCGGGCCCGCTGGAGGCGGGGCTGCTGAGCGACCGCCCGGTCGAGGAGCGGCTGCGCCCGGTGTGGTCGGTGACCTGGGCCGTCCCGGTGGGCCAGGACGGCGCGCCGGAGCGGCCGCGGACGGCGCCCTTCGTGCACGCCCCGACGCCGACGGACGAGCCGCTGGGACTGCCCGCGCTGCTCATCGCCTCGCTGCCGCTGGACCCGAGCCGGCGCCACGCCGCGCCCGGCGCCCTCACCGACTTCCTGGTCGCGCGGGCGGCCGAGCTCTACGTACGGCTGCTGGCGGACTGGCGACCGGTGGGCGCGGGCATCGTGGACCTGGTGCCCGGCCCGCTCGGCAAGGGCGAGCTGGACGCGCAACTGCGCCGCCACGTGCAGGAGCGGCTGCCGCGCACCGCCTTCCTACCGCGCGCCGCCGACGTCACGGACGCGGGCGGCGAGGACGAACTGCCGCCCGCACTGCGCCCGGTGGAGGCCGAGGTCGTCGAGGGCACCGGCGCGGAGACCGTGCGCGTGCTGGCGGAGGTCTTCCCGACGCTGCTGCCCCCCGGGCTGGAGCGCCGCCCCGAACTGCGCGTCCTCGGGGTGGCCCGGCTGCCGCTGGGCGACGCGATCGACCGGCTCGCCGGGGTGGAGCGCCCCGCGGAGTGGTGGCACCGCCTGTACGACTCGCTGGCCGGCACCGACCCGGACCGGCTGAGCGGGCTGCCCGTGCCGCTGGCCGACCGGCGTACCGTCGTCGGACCGCGCCAGGTGCTGCTGCCGCTCCCCGAGATGGACAGCGTCTACGCCGAGGGGGCCGCCCCGGTCAGCACCGGGCTGCCCGCCGCCTCGGAGCTGGCCCGGCTGGGCCTGAAGGTCGCCGACCCGGCGGCCGCGCACCCGCTGCTGGAGAAGCTCGGGGCCACCCCGGCGACCCCGCGCGCCGTCCTCACCACCCCGCAGGTGCGCGCGGCGGTGGCCGCGTCCCTGGACGCCGACGAGGCCTGGGACGAGGACGCGCCCGCGCTGGACGCGGAGGAACTGGCCGAGGTCGTCCTGGGCCTGGTCCGGGCCGCGAACCTCGCCCCCGGCGACGAGCCGTGGCTGGCCGCCCTCGCCCTCACCGACGACGAGGGCGAGCTCGCCCCCGCCGGTGAACTGGTGCTGCCGGGCAGTGCCTTCGAGCAGGTCATCCGGGAGGGGGAGCTCGGCTCCGTCGACGAGGACCTGGCCGCCCGCTGGGGCGAGCAGCCGCTGACCGCGGTCGGCGTGCTCGCCACCTTCGCCCTGGTCCGGGCCACCGACGTGGTGCTCGACCCGGACGAGCTGGAGCCGCGCGAGAGCGACTGGGCCGAGCCGGACGACGCCGGGCTGCTCGACGCGGTCGACGTGTGGTGCGAGGACGTCCTCGACCAGCTGCCGGACACCGACGTGCCGCCGGTCGCCACCGAGATCGTCGCCGTGCGCGACCTCGACCTCGTCGCCGACGACGCCTGGCCGCAGGCGCTGGCCATGCTCTCCGTGCCGCCGCTGCGCGACGCGGTCACCCAGCCGGTGCGGGTCCTGCTGCCGGACGGCACCACGGAGTCCGTGCGGCCCTACACCGCCTGGTGGCTGCGCGACCACCCGGTCCTCGACGGCCGCCGCCCGGTCGGCCTGCGCGCGATCGGCGGCGACCCGCTGCTCGACGGGCTGTACGAGGACGCCGAGGCCGGCGCCGTGGACGACCAGGTGCTGCGCGCCCTGGGCGTGCGTACGTCCGTCACGGCCCTGCTGGACGAGCCGGGCGGCGCCGCCGAGCTGCTCGCCCGGCTCGCCGACCCGGGCTCCACGGTCACCCCGGCCCAACTGCACCGCCTCCACTCCGAACTGGGCACCCTCGAACCCGAGCAGGTCACCCTCCCCGAGGAGCTGCGGGCCGTCGTCGACGGCCACGAGCCGCGCGTGGTCGACGCCGGGGACGCCCTCGTCGCGGACGCGCCCGACCTGCTCCCGCTCACCGCAGGACTGCCCCTGCTCCCGGTGCCGCCGGTCCGCGCCGCGGCGCTGGCCGAGCTGTTCCAGGTGCGCCGGCTCAGCGAGGCCCTCGACGCCCCGGTCGTCTCCGAGGGCGAGCCGCACGACGTCGCGGACGCGGTCCGCGAGCTGCTCCCGGGCGCTCCCCTGTCGTACGTCGAGCACGAGGAACTGCTGGTCAGGGCGGCCGACGGCAGCACCGTCGAGCTCGACTGGCGGTGGATCGACGGCACCCTGCACGCCGCCACGCTGGAGGGCGTCGCCGCCGGCCTGTCGTGGGCGGCCGGCGCCTGGCAGCGCCGCTTCGAGGTGGCCGCCCTGCTGGAGGACCCGACCCGCACGGAGGAGCTGGCCCGCGACCGCTGGTTCGACTGAGCGGCGGGGTGGCTGTGTGGCGACGGACCGAGTGGCCGTCGTCACACAGGGAGATATGTCGAAAGCATTTCCGCTGGATGACTGTTCGCGCGTACTCTCTTCCTCTCACCATTCGAGACGCCTCGTCCGGGGGAGTTCGACGGGCGTCCTCTTCATCTGGGGGATTCTCAAGCATGCGTATTCGCGCCACTGTGGCCGCCGTTTCCGGCGCCCTGGCCCTCGCTTCGCTGGCAGTCCCGGCCGCTCAGGCCTCCGACAAGCCGGCCGCCACTGCCCTGTCGACCTTCGCCGCCAAGGCGGGGGCGGACGAGTCCGTGGGTGACACCAAGATCACCAAGGTCGTCGTCAACGGCGGCAAGGACATCGTCCTCGGGACGAGCAGCAAGAAGACGGTCTCCGTCGCGGTGACCGCCACCGACCCGGCCGGCATCGACGGCGGCGTGGCGTTCCTCTGGCACGGGTCGTCGTTCACCGACGACGGCATCGACGGCGGCCTCTTCCCGCCCACGGACTACGCCGCCTGCACCGTGGTCAACGCCACCACCTCCACCTGCAAGGTCAGCATCACCATCGACCCCAAGGCGGACCTCTACAAGAACGCGCTCGCCGGCTCCTGGAAGGTGTACGCCGTGGTCGGCGGCAAGGACGGCGACTACGTAGAGAAGGAGATCGCCGGCACCGCGAAGATCAAGCGCAACACCGAGCTGACGGTCAACGCCACGCCGGAGCCGGTGAAGAAGGGCAAGACCATCACCGTCACCGGCAAGCTCACCCGGGCCAACTGGGAGACCCACAAGTACGCCGGCTACACGGGCCAGTCCGTGCAGCTGCAGTTCCGCAAGAAGGGCACCACCGCGTACAAGACGGTCAAGACCGTCAAGTCCAGCAGCACCGGTGCCCTGAAGACCACCGTCAAGGCGTCCGTGGACGGCTACTGGCGCTACACCTTCGTCACCACCTCGCTCAGCGGCGCGTCGGGCTCCACGGCCGACTTCGTCGACGTGAAGTAACCCCACCCGCACCACCCACCGGGCGCCGGGCCCCCTCAGCGGGGGCCCGGCGCCCCGTGCTTGCGCACACCCACGCTTGACCGGTCCTTGAACCGCCCATTCCCCGGTGATCTGTAGGCTTCCACCGCCATTCGGCATTCACCTGGGGATTCTTCCCCTCGTTCCACTCAGTGGGGACACATGCGCATACGTACTGCCGCGATCGTGCTGGGCACGGCCGCGGCTCTCTCGGCCCTCGCCGTACCGTCCGCCAACGCGGACGAGGCCCAAGGCGACACGGCCATCACCAAGGTCGTCGTCAACGGCGGCAAGCCGATCGTCGTCGGCACGAGCGACAAGAAGATCTCGTACACCATCAGCGGCAGCGACAGCAGCGGCCTCGCCTACGGCGGCGCCTTCCTGTGGCGCGGCACCAGCCTGGACGCGCCGAGCGGCGTCACCGGCTTCGGCGAGACGGAGACCTGCTCCGCCACCGCGTGCACCGTCACCGCCACCGTCAGCCCCAAGCTCGACGAACTGCCCAGCTCCCAGGCCGGCACCTGGAACGTCCTCGCCGAACTGGACGGCAAGGACGGCGACATCCGGGAACTCGACAAGGGGACCACGATCAAGGTGCTGCGCGGTTCGCACCTGACCGTGAACGCCACACCCGAGCCGGTGAAGAAGGGCAAGACGATCACCGTCACCGGCACCCTGACCCGGGCCAACTGGGACACGCTCAAGTACGGCGGCTACGCGAGCCAGTCCGTGCAGCTGCAGTTCCGCAAGAAGGGCTCGACCACCTACACCACGGTCAAGACCGTCAAGTCCGGCAGCACCGGCGCCCTGAAGACCACCGTCAAGGCTTCGGTGGACGGCTACTGGCGCTACGCCTTCGGCACCAACGCCACCACCGGCGGGACCGCGGCCACGGCCGACTACGTCGACGTCCGGTAGCACCCGCCGCACCCGCCGCACCCCGGGCGCCGGGTCCCCTCAGCGGGGGCCCGGCGCCCGCTGTTGTTCCGGCGGGGCGTCGTCGTCCAGGCGGCGGACGCGGCGCCAGACCAGTTCCAGCAGCGCCGCGGCCGCCACCGCCACGACGACGGCCGTCCAGGGGCCCTGCGTGCCGACCAGCCGGAGGGCGAAGAACTCCTGCAGCCACGGGGTGACCAGGACGACCAGGAATCCCGCGCCCATGGTGAGGACCAGGGCGATCCGCCACCAGGTGTAGGGACGCGCGACGAGCGCCAGCACCCACATCGCGACCAGGAAGAGGGTCAGCGTCGCGGCGCTGGTCTCCGCCTCCAGCGCGCCGGCGCCGCGGTAGTGGTGGCGGGCGAGCATGTACGTCACGAAGGTGGCGACGCCCGCGATCACCCCGGCGGGCAGGGAGTAGCGCATGACCCGGCGCACGAAGAGCGGCTTGGCCCGCTCCTTGTTGGGAGCCAGGGCGAGGAAGAAGGCGGGGACGCCGATGGTCAGGGTGGACAGCAGCGTCAGGTGCCGGGGCAGGAACGGGTAGGGCGCGTGCCAGATGATCACCAGCAGGGCGAGCAGCACCGAGTAGACGGTCTTGGTGAGGAAGAGCGTCGCGACGCGGGTGATGTTGCCGATGACCCGGCGGCCCTCGGCCACGACCGACGGGAGCGCGGAGAAGCTGTTGTCGAGCAGCACGATCTGCGCGACCGCCCGGGTCGCCTCGGATCCTGAGCCCATGGCGACGCCGATGTCGGCGTCCTTGAGGGCGAGGACGTCGTTGACGCCGTCCCCCGTCATCGCCACGTTGTGGCCGCCGGACTGCAGCGCGCCCACCATCTCCCGCTTCTGCTGCGGGGTGACCCGGCCGAAGACCGTGCCCCGGTCGAGCTCGGCCGCCATCTGCGTGCGCTCGGCCGGCAGCCTGCGGGCGTCGACCGTCCGCTCGGCCCCCGCCAGCCCCAGCTTCCCGGCGACGGCGCCGACGGAGACCGCGTTGTCGCCGGAGATGACCTTGGCGTGCACGTCCTGCTCGGCGAAGTAGCGCAGGGTGTCGGCGGCGTCGGGGCGCAGCCGCTGCTCCAGGACGACCAGTGCCGCCGGGGTGGCCGAGGCGCCCACCGCCGGGTCGCCCAGCTCCTTCCCCGTCCGGGCGAGCAGCAGCACCCGCAGGCCCTGGGCGTTGAGGCCGTCGATCGCGCCGAGCGCCCGGTCGCCCGCGGGGAGCAGTACGTCGGGGGCGCCGAGCAGCCAGGCACTGCGCTCACCGCCGGGCTCGGTGAAGGCCGCGCCGCTGTACTTGCGGGCGGAGGAGAAGGGCAGCGCGTCGGTGACGTGCCAGCCGCCGTCCGGGGCGGGGAAGGCCGCGGCGACGGCGGCCAGGGTGGGGTTGGGGCGCGGGTCGGCGGAGCTGACCGCGCCGAGCACCTGCCGGATGTACGCCTCGGGGACACCGTCCAGCATCCGCAGCTCCGCGACGTCCATCCCGCCCTCGGTGAGGGTGCCGGTCTTGTCCAGGCACACCACGTCCACCCGGGCCAGCCCCTCGATCGCGGGCAGTTCCTGGACGAGGCACTGTTTTCGGCCCAGCCGGATCACGCCGATCGCGAAGGCCACCGAGGTGAGCAGGACCAGCCCCTCGGGCACCATCGGGACGATGCCGCCCACCATGCGGCGGACCGCTTCGCGCCAGTCGTCGCCCTCCAGGACGAGCTGGCTGACGATCAGGCCGATCGCGGTGGGGACCATCATCCACGTGACGTACTTGAGGATCTGGCTGATGCCGCTGCGCAGTTCGGAGTGGACGAGGGTGAAGCGGCTCGCCTCCTCGGCGAGTTGCGCCGCGTAGGCCTCCCGGCCGACCTTGGTCGCGGTGAAGGACCCGCCGCCCGCGACGACGAAGCTGCCGGACATCACGGGGTCGCCGGGGCGCTTGACGACGGGGTCGGCCTCGCCGGTGAGCAGCGACTCGTCGACCTCCAGGCTGTCGGCCTCGGCCACCTCGCCGTCGACCACCACCTTGTCCCCCGGCCCGAGTTCGACGAGGTCGCCGAGGACGATCCCCGAGGTGGAGACCCGGGTGGCGACCCCGTCGCGGCGCACGGTGGGTTTCGCCTCGCCGATCACGGCGAGTCCGTCCAGGGTCTTCTTGGCGCGCCACTCCTGGAAGATGCCGATGCCGGTGTTCGCGATGATGACGAAGCCGAAGAGACCGTCCTGGATCGGGCCGACCACCAGGATGATCAGGAACAGCACGCCGATGATCGCGTTGAAGCGGGTGAAGACGTTCGCGCTGACGATCTCGGCCAAGGAACGCGAGGAACGCACCGGGACGTCGTTGACCTCGCCCCGCGCGATCCGCTCCGCCACCTGGGCGGCGGTCAGTCCGCCGGGCGTCGCCGGCCGTACCCCGGCCGCCTCCCGCTGCGTGCGTTCCGTCATGGCTTCGACGGTACGTGGGGGACGGCGCCGACGGCGCGGCGGGCCGTCGCTCTCGGGGACATCTCCGGGGCGCCGTACGACCGGGGGCGTAGCCGCCCCGCGGGCCCCGGCTCAGTCCTGCGCGGCGTCCTCCGCGGCGCGGGACCGCCGGATGGCGTCCCGGCGGGCGCGCACGTACCACAGGCCGATGAGCCCGAGGCCGCCGCCGGCCAGGCAGGTCCAGATCCACCAGGCGTGGCCGTGGTCGGCGTACCAGCCGTAGAAGGGGAGCTGGACGAGGAAGAGCGCGAACCAGATGACCGTCCCGACGGTGACGGTCGCGACGTCGTTCGCCTCCAGAGGTGCCGGTGCCTCACGCAACCCGGTCGTCCCCTTGCTGTGGCTGCTGCTGCTCATACCGCACAGCGTACCCAGTGGCCCCGAGGGGTCTACGCGCGGAGATAGCGTTTGGGACGCTCATATGTTCATACTGAAACGGTCCGAGACTGGCCGGTTTCAGTCGTAGGAACCTCCAAAGCTCCCACCCCCCACGCAAGGACCCGCATCTGCCTCTTATAACATCCTACCGGCCCCACGAATAAGCCTCGAACAACTCCAGCGTTACGCTGAACACAAAAAATAAA
>NZ_JARAVK010000209.1:0-16066 GCF_033792765.1 Streptomyces sp. PA03-6a
CCTCGCCTCATACGTCGACGGGCTCGTGACGACGACGGAACACTGCATCTGCGCACAGGACGCCAAACGCTTCCTGCGGCAGGGCATCGTCGACGTGCTCACCGCCCTGATCGCCCTGGAAGGCAACACCGGGGAGCAGGCCGCCGTGGAGCGGGCCCTGCTGCAGCGCGTCCGCGCCTACATCCGCACCCACCTTGACGATCCCGCGCTCTCCCCGGCCTCGGTCGCGGTCGCACACCACATCTCCGTCCGCTACCTGTACCAGCTCTTCCAGGACGAGCCCATGACCGTCGGCCGCTGGATCCAGCGCCTGAGGCTGGACGCCTGCCGCAGGGACCTCGTACGACCGGAGCTCGCGGGACAGACGGTGGCGGCGATCGCACACCGGTGGGGCTTCGCCAGCCACGCGCACTTCAGCCGCACCTTCCGTGCCGTCTACGGCCACTCCCCCGCGCAATGGCGGCAGGCCGGCATCCCGCAGGCCGTACCTCAGCAGACAACCGGCCGACCCACCCGTCAACCCGACAGGTGACGAGCCCGTGGCCACCCGTAGTGCCCAGCCCCCCGCTTCACCCGACCTGATCTGCCGCGGGGTTCGCGCAGGTGCCAGCGGTCACGCCCTTGCGGGAGGCCCAGACGCCTTCCAACTCGCAGTCCCACCTGACGAGCCAGTCCCCGCGTCCCCTCAGTCCCGCTTCAAGCAGCCGCGCAACGGCTCCTGCCGGCCACTCCCAACTGCGGTCCTCTCCGGCGCGCAGGACCTCGGCCTCGTACTGACCTGCGGTGAACAGAAGCTCCGGCAGGTCGGAGTCCTGATTGGCCAGGTCGCGCCAGCCCGCCCAGACAACATGATCCCCGTTACGCGTGACCGTCATGTACAGCGCGCCACAGCACTCCTCCACGCCGCACCCGGACCAGGCGAGACGAACCTCGTGGGGCGTCCCCGTGGCATGCAACGGCCCGTCGTGGCCCAGCAGATCCCTGGGGCTTACTCCCAGGTACCGGCCTCCCACGCCACCGGGAACCACCTCGGCCAGAAGATCCCGGCCATTGACGATCGGGCGGACCTCCACGCCGCCCTCGTCGGGTGGAGGGCACACGATGCTCAGACTGAGAAGGTCCGGTCTCGTGGTCATCGGCCAATGATCACGGAGCCGGCTCGCAACTGTCATGTGAATTCGCGTGGCCTCCGCTCAGGGCAGTAGCCCGGGCCGCCTTCAGACACGCTGGCCCCGGACACCCCTCCGGAACAACGGGATGGCAGCCTGGGGAATTACCTGACCGACCACACGCAGGAGGCAGGGAAGGTGAATCAGTAGGCGGTGCCTGGGCAGGACGCAACGGCAATCTGCACGAAGACCGCCCCGCCCGGCTCAGCCTGAATTCGCCCTGCCACGTCCGGCAGGCTGCGCCCCCGCACAGGTACGCCGCACGAGGCGCCGGGAAACCACCGCGGTTGTCCTCACCGGCTCCTGCCCGGGCACCGCAGCCGCCGCACTGCCACTGTTCCTCGTCGCCTACGCACTCGAGTGACGGTTCGCGTCGAGCCACTCGTCGCGGTTCCACATGACAGGCATGGCGCCGACGGGCTCGAACTCGATGTCAGGGTCGTTGCTGTGGACCAGACTGAAGAAGCGTCGCTGGAGCACGGCCGCGTGACGGGCCTGGTCGGCGATGATGTCCAAGACGATCTGGGCCGAACGGGGGCAGGCGGCGACGAAGCGGTCGTAGTCGGTGAGGGACAGGACGAGTCCGGTGACGAGTCGCGGTCGAACTGGCGCCGACGACACCAAGCTGTGCCCTGCAACCGTCACCACCTACGGCGCTGTCGCAGCATCGAGGGGCGGCCCACCGAACGCGCCCCCTGCCCCCCTCCACTACCCGGTGAACTCCAACCACCCAGCAAACCCGCAGGCCGGACAGCAAAGCCCTGCTTGAACACGAGCGACACCCACGCCGAACACGGCAGTGACACCCAAGCCGAACCTCACATGGGTGTCACCGGTCGTACTTGTCGGTGTACTGCGGCCCGTCCGTCTCGGCCTTGCATCCCTCACTGTTGGTGGGCATGCCGTGGGAGACCACGAGGGCGTAGGACTGCGGGACGAAGTCGCAGCCCTTGCCAGACCACTGGGACGCAAGGAACGTCCAGCCGACGGCAGCGGCGGCGAGCGTGTACTTCGTCTTGGCGTTCATACGAGATCACGCCTCGGTTACGTAGGGTAATCGTGACCCGACTAGGGGTTATGCGTAAGTATGAACGGATTGCGCTCATATGCGCACCCCGACCCGGGGACGGGCACACCCCAGGGCAGTCACCGCACGGGGTCTGGGAAGGCGTCGCCGCAGGTCAAACCGCATGGCGGTGCCCGTTGGGGACGCTATCGGGGATGCGGGTGCGCAAGAGTCCGCGCCCTTCGAACCCGTGTACGACCAAGGGCCGCCGGCCAGCACCGGGCGGTGGCCAGCCGCGGGCCTGGTGGGAGCGGTGACCGTCACAGTGCTGCCGGCAGGCGGGTCGGGACATGCCGGGCGCGGGTCTCGTCCGTCATCAGGACACGGCCAGGGAAGATTGACGACCAGCCGTGCCTGTGCGTCTCATCGAATTTTCACCAGATGGGGCCGACCAATCGGGCCCTGAATGATGGCGGCAGTGCGCCGAAAGCGACTGGACGGTCAAGGGTGACCCCTGTGCAGGGCTCGCTAGGCTCACGGCATGTCTGACGATCTCGGTTTCACGTGCTCGTGCTGCGGCGAGCACCACGCAGAGCTCCCCATGAGCTACTCGACGATGGCCCCGGACGTGTGGGATCACAGCTTCGAGAGTGATCCGGACAGCATGCTGTCGTCCGACCAGTGCGTGATCCAGGGCCAGCACTTCTTCATCAGGGGCCTGATCGAGATACCCGTGATCGGCAGCCAGGACGTCTTCTCCTGGGGCGTCTGGGTCTCACTGAGCAGGGACAACTTCGCCCGCGCCCTTGAGATGTGGAACACGGAGGGCCGCGAGGCCGAGAAGCCGTATTTCGGCTGGCTCAGCACCGAGCTCGCGCTCTATCCCGAAAGCACGACCAACCTGAAGACGAACGCCCACACTCGACCGGTCGGCAAGCGGCCCTTCATCGAGCTGGAGCCCACCGACCACCCGCTCGCCGTCGAACAGCGCACCGGGATCACGCAGGACCGCGTGCGTGAGATCGCCACGGCGGTGCTCCACCCGGCCTGACTGGCCGCGTCGGCCAAAGTTCACCGCGACTGGTCGAACTTCGCTGACACAGGACAACGGTGCAGCCGCCCGGGCGCGGGCGCCACCGGCTGTCCCCTGGCCTTGGCGGCGGTGCCGGCGGCGGCGTGGCGTCGGGCGGCCGGGTACGCGCGAACCGCCCGCTCCAGGGCACACCACCCACCGCGCCCCGCACGCGCCCGGTCGTCACGGGCGAGGGGGTGCGCCGCCACCTGAGCAGATGACGGCCGATACCGGGGGCCGCCGGCCGTTCGCCCGCGGCCCTTGCTGGTGGGACCGGCCCGGGCAGGCGTGGTCAGCGGGTGACGCGCGGCGGGGTGGCGGTGCCGTGCACCCGCTTGGCGTGCCTGGCGTACAGGCGCGGCGCAAGGAACGGCAGGATCAGCCGCGCGGGCGGCGGAGCCTCGGCGAGGACCGCCTTGATCACCTCCGGGTCGCCCTCGTACATCGCCATGCCGAAGGCGAGCGGCAGGGCCTTCTTCGGCACTTCGCTCATGCTGTGCTCGCCGAGCTGCTTCCACTCGGCCGCGGTGACGTACTTCTCGGCCAGGGGGAGGATCCGCTGCTCCTCCATCGTCATGTGCTCCAGCAGCGCGGCCAGCAGCCGGTCGAGCGCCTCCGCGAGCTCGTGCCCGCCGTGTGCGGTGGACCGCCACTGCGGCAGCAGGCGCAGCGCCTGGCTGTTGGCGGCTTCGATGGTGTGGTGCTGCTCCTCCATCAGCGGCACGATGGCCTCGGCCTCGGCCCCGCCCCGCTGCTGCAGCAGCGGCCACAGGATCACGTCCTCGCCCTCGTGGTGGAAGTGCAGGAAGCCGCAGACGAGCTCGGCGTGGGCGCCGACGACCTCCGAGCGCCGGGTGTCGTGCTGCTCGACGTCCCGCACGAGTTGCGGGAGCAGGCCGAATTCACGCCGGATCATGGTATGGGCCATGTACATGTCTCGCACATCGGCCATGGGTTCGTCGGTGCTCGGGTTCACGGATCCTCGATCGCTGGTGGAACAGTCGGCCTCTGTGGCCGGCGAGAAAAGCCTGATCGCACGGGACACCGGGCGTATAGAACCTCGGCGCCAACGGGACCTGCCGGGTGGCGAAGGATCCGCGGCGGGCGTGTCGTCCTTCGGCACCACCCTGGCCCTGGCCGGAAACCGCCGCTGCCGGAATCGGGTCGCCATGCATCCGGCACCCGTGGCAAGGGGTGCCGTGGCCCCACGACGGTGCGCGGCTGCATCCTGCGGCGCGTGTCCCGAGGGTGAACCCGTATCCGCGCCAGGTCGGTCCGCCGACGGGGGCGGGGGGCCGGAAATCGCTACGACCCTCGCAGGCACAGCCGCCGCCCGTCGGCAGAACCAGCCACCGTACCGGCCACGCCGCATGCCGCAAGCGGCCCGACCCGGGCTGCTTACGGCGTGCGGCGTGCTGCTCATCACCGGGCTCGGCGACCGGTCCACCTCACGGGCCCGCGTGTCACCGCCGCCAGAACAGGTGGTGCGTCACGCCGCTCGGGCTGGGCACGACCTCCAGATGGAAGCGGTCGAGCAGTTCATCGGGGGACTCCCACAGGCGCAGCCCCGACCCGAGCTTCACCGGCGCGACCGCCACATGCAGGGTGTCGACGAGGCCGGCGTCAAGGAACGCCCGGATGGTGGTGACCCCGCCGCCAAGGCGCACGTCCTTGCCCTGCGCCGCTTCCCGCGCCCGTTCCAGGACCGTGGCCGGGTCGCCGTCGACGAAGTGGAACGTGGTGTCGGACAGCGTGAACGAAGGACGCTGGTGGTGGGTCATGACGAACACCGGCGTACGGAACGGGGGCTCCTGACCCCACCAGCCGCGCCACTCATGGTCGCTCCAGGGCCCGCGCTGGGGCCCGAACTTGTTGCGGCCCATGATCTCGGCGCCGATGTTGCGTGCGAAGTCCCGCGTGAAGTGGTCGTCCAGGCCCCGGCTACCACCAGGGTCGGTGCGCATCGGCCAGCTCGCCGTCGCGCCGGCCCAGCCGAACAGCCTCTCGGGACGGTCACAACCGAACGGCCGCTCCAGGCTCTGGTGCTCACCGGCACCGATCCCGTCACTGGAGACATTGAAGTTCATCACTCTCAGCAGCTGATCCACGATCTTCCTCGCCAGGTCCTGTTCGTCGTCTTCGTGTGCGGCAGGTCGCCCCACACGAAGACGTCGAACAGGACACGGCCGGATCGACAGCAGCCCGCAACCTTTTTCGGGGGCTGCGTCAGGACGCAGCCCCTGCGGTGCGGCGCATGCCACCAGGTTCGCGGGCTCCGCAATGGACAGCACCGGCGATACGGGGTTCGCCACGGTTGCAGCCGTGGGCAGCCGGCGCCGGGCGCCCTGGCCGCGAACACCCACAAGCGGGAACACTGCTCACCCATCCCGCCATACGTCGCATCTGGCACCAGATCAGGCACGACCTGACGGGACGCTGTTGGGGCGCCCCGGCCGAGTCCAATCAGTAACTCTTAATTTAGGAATTATTATTGACGCGCGCTCGTAACCGCTGCAGGATCCCTGGAAACAAGATCGCAACAGGCGCGCGGGCATGGAGCGGTCCGGGGACCGGCCGCCGCACCCTCCACCAGGGGGCGGCGCCCGGGCTCACGGCCAGGACGGACCGGCACGCCTGATCGATCGGACAGCGAAGGATCCGATGTGAAACGACATCTCACCGCTCTCCTCGCCCTGGTGACCGGCGTACTGGCCGCGGCCGTGCCCGCGCCCGCCCAGGCGGCCCCGGCCGCCGCCGGCGCAACCGGCGCAGCCGTCACGGCGCCGGCAGCCGCGCAGGTGCTGAGCCCGACGCCGTACATGGGCTGGAACACCTACTACGCGTTCGGTGGCGATCCCACCGAGGCCGAGATCAAGTCGACGGCCGACTTCCTGGTCAGCAGCGGCCTGCGCAAGGCCGGTTACGAGTACGTGTGGATCGACGGCAACTGGGCGGCGCCGACCCCGCGCAGTGCGGCCGGCGACCTGACACCCAACCCCGCTCAGTTCCCGAACGGGCTGGCGCCGCTGGTCGACTACATCCACTCCAAGGGCCTGAAGGCCGGCATCTACACCGACGCAGGCCCGTACATCCCCGGCAAGTGCGGACTGGGCAGCGGCGGCTACTACCAGCGTGACGCGGACCAGTTCGCGGCCTGGAAGTTCGACGCGGTCAAGGTGGACTACCTCTGCGGGATCGCGGCGGACCTCGACCCGAAGACCGTCTACACCGAGTTCGCGCAGGCGCTGCGGAACAACGCCAGCAAGCGCCCCATGATCTTCAACCTCTGCAACCCGGTGACCTCCCCGGACTGGGGCAACTACCCCGAAGAGCAGCAGTCGACGTACTCCTGGAGCTACGCCCCGAAGATCGCGCAGTCCTGGCGGACCTACACCGACGTGGGCTTCGTCGACGAGATCAAGTTCAAGGACGTGCTGCGCAACTACGACGCGAACGCGCGGCACCCCGAGGCCGCGGGTCCCGGGCACTTCAACGACCCTGACTACCTCGGTCCCGAACACGGAATGTCCGACGAGGAGTTCCGTACCCAGATGACGCTCTGGTCGGTGGCGGCCGCGCCGCTGGTGATCGGCAGTGACGTCACCAAGCTGGGCAAGACCTCGCTCAGCACTCTGTCCGACCCCGATGTGCTCGCGATCAACCAGGACCCCGCCGTCGTCCAGGCCGTCCGCGTCGGCTCCGCCGGCACGACGGAGACCTGGGTGAAGCGGCTCGCCAACGGCGACCGTGCCGTGGTGCTGCTGAACCGGGGCGACAGCCCGGCGACCCTGACCACGAAGGCGTCGTCGGTCGGCCTGTCCGGCCACCGGTTCACCCTGAAGAACGCCTGGACCGACCAGGTCACCGAGAGCGCCGGCACCATCAGCGCCGCCGTCCCGGCCCACGGCGCGGCCCTGTTCCGGGTCCGCCCGGCCACGGGCACGCTCGGTCTCCCGCACGTCGTCGCCGGCCTGCCGCAGGTGACGAAGGTCGGCAGCGACACGGTGCCCGCCGGATCCGCCCCTCTGGTCGCCGGTGGCGACCAGGCCCAGGTCGAGGTCACCGTCCGCAACGACGGTACGCAGCCGGTCCTCACGCCGCAGGTGGAGCTTGCGGTGCCCGCCGGCTGGACGGCCCGTTCGCTCGGCACGGCGCCGAAGCTGCTGGGCATCAACCGCTCCGCGACCCTCGCCTACACGGTGACCCTGCCGGCCGATGCCGCGCCGGGCAACGCCACGGTGACCGCCGACACGTCGTACACGGTGGCCGGCAAGGGACGCCTGCGGCAGGAGACCGCGACGGCGATCGTCGTCGCACCGGCTGCGCCGCACGGCGACACCGTGCTGTCGCACCACCAGTGGATCAGCGCCACCAGCGGCTGGATGAGCCCGACCGTCGACAACAGCGTCGGCGGCTGGTCGCCGATCAGCATGCTCGGCCAGGTCTACCCGACCGGTATCGGGGTCGCCTCGCCGTCCACCGTCCGCTACTACCTCGGTGACCGGTGCAGCCGGCTGACCGCGACCGTCGGCATCGACGACGCGGTGCGCAACGTCGGCCCGGAGGGTGGCACGTCCACCTTCCAGGTGATCGGTGACGGCAAGGTGCTGTACGACAGCGGTGTGGTCACCCGCGACGACGTCCGCCAGGCCGACGTCGACCTGACCGGCGTCCGGGTCCTCGACCTCGTGGTCGGCGACGCCGGCGACGGCGGCTACAACGACCGTGCCAACTGGGCCGGCCTGAACGCCACCTGCTGAACCCGGGCGGCCGCGCCCAGGTGTGGTGTCACCTGGACGCGGCCGCCCGGGTTCAGCAGGTGGCGTTCAGGCCGGCCCAGTTGGCACGGTCGTTGTAGCCGCCGTCGCCGGCGTCGCCGACCACGAGGTCGAGGACCCGGACGCCGGTCAGGTCGACGTCGGCCTGGCGGACGTCGTCGCGGGTGACCACACCGCTGTCGTACAGCACCTTGCCGTCACCGATCACCTGGAAGGTGGACGTGCCACCCTCCGGGCCGACGTTGCGCACCGCGTCGTCGATGCCGACGGTCGCGGTCAGCCGGCTGCACCGGTCACCGAGGTAGTAGCGGACGGTGGACGGCGAGGCGACCCCGATACCGGTCGGGTAGACCTGGCCGAGCATGCTGATCGGCGACCAGCCGCCGACGCTGTTGTCGACGGTCGGGCTCATCCAGCCGCTGGTGGCGCTGATCCACTGGTGGTGCGACAGCACGGTGTCGCCGTGCGGCGCAGCCGGTGCGACGACGATCGCCGTCGCGGTCTCCTGCCGCAGGCGTCCCTTGCCGGCCACCGTGTACGACGTGTCGGCGGTCACCGTGGCGTTGCCCGGCGCGGCATCGGCCGGCAGGGTCACCGTGTAGGCGAGGGTCGCGGAGCGGTTGATGCCCAGCAGCTTCGGCGCCGTGCCGAGCGAACGGGCCGTCCAGCCGGCGGGCACCGCAAGCTCCACCTGCGGCGTGAGGACCGGCTGCGTACCGTCGTTGCGGACGGTGACCTCGACCTGGGCCTGGTCGCCACCGGCGACCAGAGGGGCGGATCCGGCGGGCACCGTGTCGCTGCCGACCTTCGTCACCTGCGGCAGGCCGGCGACGACGTGCGGGAGACCGAGCGTGCCCGTGGCCGGGCGGACCCGGAACAGGGCCGCGCCGTGGGCCGGGACGGCGGCGCTGATGGTGCCGGCGCTCTCGGTGACCTGGTCGGTCCAGGCGTTCTTCAGGGTGAACCGGTGGCCGGACAGGCCGACCGACGACGCCTTCGTGGTCAGGGTCGCCGGGCTGTCGCCCCGGTTCAGCAGCACCACGGCACGGTCGCCGTTGGCGAGCCGCTTCACCCAGGTCTCCGTCGTGCCGGCGGAGCCGACGCGGACGGCCTGGACGACGGCGGGGTCCTGGTTGATCGCGAGCACATCGGGGTCGGACAGAGTGCTGAGCGAGGTCTTGCCCAGCTTGGTGACGTCACTGCCGATCACCAGCGGCGCGGCCGCCACCGACCAGAGCGTCATCTGGGTACGGAACTCCTCGTCGGACATTCCGTGTTCGGGACCGAGGTAGTCAGGGTCGTTGAAGTGCCCGGGACCCGCGGCCTCGGGGTGCCGCGCGTTCGCGTCGTAGTTGCGCAGCACGTCCTTGAACTTGATCTCGTCGACGAAGCCCACGTCGGTGTAGGTCCGCCAGGACTGCGCGATCTTCGGGGCGTAGCTCCAGGAGTACGTCGACTGCTGCTCTTCGGGGTAGTTGCCCCAGTCCGGGGAGGTCACCGGGTTGCAGAGGTTGAAGATCATGGGGCGCTTGCTGGCGTTGTTCCGCAGCGCCTGCGCGAACTCGGTGTAGACGGTCTTCGGGTCGAGGTCCGCCGCGATCCCGCAGAGGTAGTCCACCTTGACCGCGTCGAACTTCCAGGCCGCGAACTGGTCCGCGTCACGCTGGTAGTAGCCGCCGCTGCCCAGTCCGCACTTGCCGGGGATGTACGGGCCTGCGTCGGTGTAGATGCCGGCCTTCAGGCCCTTGGAGTGGATGTAGTCGACCAGCGGCGCCAGCCCGTTCGGGAACTGAGCGGGGTTGGGTGTCAGGTCGCCGGCCGCACTGCGCGGGGTCGGCGCCGCCCAGTTGCCGTCGATCCACACGTACTCGTAACCGGCCTTGCGCAGGCCGCTGCTGACCAGGAAGTCGGCCGTCGACTTGATCTCGGCCTCGGTGGGATCGCCACCGAACGCGTAGTAGGTGTTCCAGCCCATGTACGGCGTCGGGCTCAGCACCTGCGCGGCTGCCGGCGCCGTGACGGCTGCGCCGGTTGCGCCGGCGGCGGCCGGGGCCGCCTGGGCGGGCGCGGGCACGGCCGCGGCCAGTACGCCGGTCACCAGGGCGAGGAGAGCGGTGAGATGTCGTTTCACATCGGATCCTTCGCTGTCCGATCGATCAGGCGTGCCGGTCCGTCCTGGCCGTGAGCCCGGGCGCCGCCCCCTGGTGGAGGGTGCGGCGGCCGGTCCCCGGACCGCTCCATGCCCGCGCGCCTGTTGCGATCTTGTTTCCAGGGATCCTGCAGCGGTTACGAGCGCGCGTCAATAATAATTCCTAAATTAAGAGTTACTGATTGGACTCGGCCGGGGCGCCCCAACAGCGTCCCGTCAGGTCGTGCCTGATCTGGTGCCAGATGCGACGTATGGCGGGATGGGTGAGCAGTGTTCCCGCTTGTGGGTGTTCGCGGCCAGGGCGCCCGGCGCCGGCTGCCCACGGCTGCAACCGTGGCGAACCCCGTATCGCCGGTGCTGTCCATTGCGGAGCCCGCGAACCTGGTGGCATGCGCCGCACCGCAGGGGCTGCGTCCTGACGCAGCCCCCGAAAAAGGTTGCGGGCTGCTGTCGATCCGGCCGTGTCCTGTTCGACGTCTTCGTGTGGGGCGACCTGCCGCACACGAAGACGACGAACAGGACCTGGCGAGGAAGATCGTGGATCAGCTGCTGAGAGTGATGAACTTCAATGTCTCCAGTGACGGGATCGGTGCCGGTGAGCACCAGAGCCTGGAGCGGCCGTTCGGTTGTGACCGTCCCGAGAGGCTGTTCGGCTGGGCCGGCGCGACGGCGAGCTGGCCGATGCGCACCGACCCTGGTGGTAGCCGGGGCCTGGACGACCACTTCACGCGGGACTTCGCACGCAACATCGGCGCCGAGATCATGGGCCGCAACAAGTTCGGGCCCCAGCGCGGGCCCTGGAGCGACCATGAGTGGCGCGGCTGGTGGGGTCAGGAGCCCCCGTTCCGTACGCCGGTGTTCGTCATGACCCACCACCAGCGTCCTTCGTTCACGCTGTCCGACACCACGTTCCACTTCGTCGACGGCGACCCGGCCACGGTCCTGGAACGGGCGCGGGAAGCGGCGCAGGGCAAGGACGTGCGCCTTGGCGGCGGGGTCACCACCATCCGGGCGTTCCTTGACGCCGGCCTCGTCGACACCCTGCATGTGGCGGTCGCGCCGGTGAAGCTCGGGTCGGGGCTGCGCCTGTGGGAGTCCCCCGATGAACTGCTCGACCGCTTCCATCTGGAGGTCGTGCCCAGCCCGAGCGGCGTGACGCACCACCTGTTCTGGCGGCGGTGACACGCGGGCCCGTGAGGTGGACCGGTCGCCGAGCCCGGTGATGAGCAGCACGCCGCACGCCGTAAGCAGCCCGGGTCGGGCCGCTTGCGGCATGCGGCGTGGCCGGTACGGTGGCTGGTTCTGCCGACGGGCGGCGGCTGTGCCTGCGAGGGTCGTAGCGATTTCCGGCCCCCCGCCCCCGTCGGCGGACCGACCTGGCGCGGATACGGGTTCACCCTCGGGACACGCGCCGCAGGATGCAGCCGCGCACCGTCGTGGGGCCACGGCACCCCTTGCCACGGGTGCCGGATGCATGGCGACCCGATTCCGGCAGCGGCGGTTTCCGGCCAGGGCCAGGGTGGTGCCGAAGGACGACACGCCCGCCGCGGATCCTTCGCCACCCGGCAGGTCCCGTTGGCGCCGAGGTTCTATACGCCCGGTGTCCCGTGCGATCAGGCTTTTCTCGCCGGCCACAGAGGCCGACTGTTCCACCAGCGATCGAGGATCCGTGAACCCGAGCACCGACGAACCCATGGCCGATGTGCGAGACATGTACATGGCCCATACCATGATCCGGCGTGAATTCGGCCTGCTCCCGCAACTCGTGCGGGACGTCGAGCAGCACGACACCCGGCGCTCGGAGGTCGTCGGCGCCCACGCCGAGCTCGTCTGCGGCTTCCTGCACTTCCACCACGAGGGCGAGGACGTGATCCTGTGGCCGCTGCTGCAGCAGCGGGGCGGGGCCGAGGCCGAGGCCATCGTGCCGCTGATGGAGGAGCAGCACCACACCATCGAAGCCGCCAACAGCCAGGCGCTGCGCCTGCTGCCGCAGTGGCGGTCCACCGCACACGGCGGGCACGAGCTCGCGGAGGCGCTCGACCGGCTGCTGGCCGCGCTGCTGGAGCACATGACGATGGAGGAGCAGCGGATCCTCCCCCTGGCCGAGAAGTACGTCACCGCGGCCGAGTGGAAGCAGCTCGGCGAGCACAGCATGAGCGAAGTGCCGAAGAAGGCCCTGCCGCTCGCCTTCGGCATGGCGATGTACGAGGGCGACCCGGAGGTGATCAAGGCGGTCCTCGCCGAGGCTCCGCCGCCCGCGCGGCTGATCCTGCCGTTCCTTGCGCCGCGCCTGTACGCCAGGCACGCCAAGCGGGTGCACGGCACCGCCACCCCGCCGCGCGTCACCCGCTGACCACGCCTGCCCGGGCCGGTCCCACCAGCAAGGGCCGCGGGCGAACGGCCGGCGGCCCCCGGTATCGGCCGTCATCTGCTCAGGTGGCGGCGCACCCCCTCGCCCGTGACGACCGGGCGCGTGCGGGGCGCGGTGGGTGGTGTGCCCTGGAGCGGGCGGTTCGCGCGTACCCGGCCGCCCGACGCCACGCCGCCGCCGGCACCGCCGCCAAGGCCAGGGGACAGCCGGTGGCGCCCGCGCCCGGGCGGCTGCACCGTTGTCCTGTGTCAGCGAAGTTCGACCAGTCGCGGTGAACTTTGGCCGACGCGGCCAGTCAGGCCGGGTGGAGCACCGCCGTGGCGATCTCACGCACGCGGTCCTGCGTGATCCCGGTGCGCTGTTCGACGGCGAGCGGGTGGTCGGTGGGCTCCAGCTCGATGAAGGGCCGCTTGCCGACCGGTCGAGTGTGGGCGTTCGTCTTCAGGTTGGTCGTGCTTTCGGGATAGAGCGCGAGCTCGGTGCTGAGCCAGCCGAAATACGGCTTCTCGGCCTCGCGGCCCTCCGTGTTCCACATCTCAAGGGCGCGGGCGAAGTTGTCCCTGCTCAGTGAGACCCAGACGCCCCAGGAGAAGACGTCCTGGCTGCCGATCACGGGTATCTCGATCAGGCCCCTGATGAAGAAGTGCTGGCCCTGGATCACGCACTGGTCGGACGACAGCATGCTGTCCGGATCACTCTCGAAGCTGTGATCCCACACGTCCGGGGCCATCGTCGAGTAGCTCATGGGGAGCTCTGCGTGGTGCTCGCCGCAGCACGAGCACGTGAAACCGAGATCGTCAGACATGCCGTGAGCCTAGCGAGCCCTGCACAGGGGTCACCCTTGACCGTCCAGTCGCTTTCGGCGCACTGCCGCCATCATTCAGGGCCCGATTGGTCGGCCCCATCTGGTGAAAATTCGATGAGACGCACAGGCACGGCTGGTCGTCAATCTTCCCTGGCCGTGTCCTGATGACGGACGAGACCCGCGCCCGGCATGTCCCGACCCGCCTGCCGGCAGCACTGTGACGGTCACCGCTCCCACCAGGCCCGCGGCTGGCCACCGCCCGGTGCTGGCCGGCGGCCCTTGGTCGTACACGGGTTCGAAGGGCGCGGACTCTTGCGCACCCGCATCCCCGATAGCGTCCCCAACGGGCACCGCCATGCGGTTTGACCTGCGGCGACGCCTTCCCAGACCCCGTGCGGTGACTGCCCTGGGGTGTGCCCGTCCCCGGGTCGGGGTGCGCATATGAGCGCAATCCGTTCATACTTACGCATAACCCCTAGTCGGGTCACGATTACCCTACGTAACCGAGGCGTGATCTCGTATGAACGCCAAGACGAAGTACACGCTCGCCGCCGCTGCCGTCGGCTGGACGTTCCTTGCGTCCCAGTGGTCTGGCAAGGGCTGCGACTTCGTCCCGCAGTCCTACGCCCTCGTGGTCTCCCACGGCATGCCCACCAACAGTGAGGGATGCAAGGCCGAGACGGACGGGCCGCAGTACACCGACAAGTACGACCGGTGACACCCATGTGAGGTTCGGCTTGGGTGTCACTGCCGTGTTCGGCGTGGGTGTCGCTCGTGTTCAAGCAGGGCTTTGCTGTCCGGCCTGCGGGTTTGCTGGGTGGTTGGAGTTCACCGGGTAGTGGAGGGGGGCAGGGGGCGCGTTCGGTGGGCCGCCCCTCGATGCTGCGACAGCGCCGTAGGTGGTGACGGTTGCAGGGCACAGCTTGGTGTCGTCGGCGCCAGTTCGACCGCGACTCGTCACCGGACTCGTCCTGTCCCTCACCGACTACGACCGCTTCGTCGCCGCCTGCCCCCGTTCGGCCCAGATCGTCTTGGACATCATCGCCGACCAGGCCCGTCACGCGGCCGTGCTCCAGCGACGCTTCTTCAGTCTGGTCCACAGCAACGACCCTGACATCGAGTTCGAGCCCGTCGGCGCCATGCCTGTCATGTGGAACCGCGACGAGTGGCTCGACGCGAACCGTCACTCGAGTGCGTAGGCGACGAGGAACAGTGGCAGTGCGGCGGCTGCGGTGCCCGGGCAGGAGCCGGTGAGGACAACCGCGGTGGTTTCCCGGCGCCTCGTGCGGCGTACCTGTGCGGGGGCGCAGCCTGCCGGACGTGGCAGGGCGAATTCAGGCTGAGCCGGGCGGGGCGGTCTTCGTGCAGATTGCCGTTGCGTCCTGCCCAGGCACCGCCTACTGATTCACCTTCCCTGCCTCCTGCGTGTGGTCGGTCAGGTAATTCCCCAGGCTGCCATCCCGTTGTTCCGGAGGGGTGTCCGGGGCCAGCGTGTCTGAAGGCGGCCCGGGCTACTGCCCTGAGCGGAGGCCACGCGAATTCACATGACAGTTGCGAGCCGGCTCCGTGATCATTGGCCGATGACCACGAGACCGGACCTTCTCAGTCTGAGCATCGTGTGCCCTCCACCCGACGAGGGCGGCGTGGAGGTCCGCCCGATCGTCAATGGCCGGGATCTTCTGGCCGAGGTGGTTCCCGGTGGCGTGGGAGGCCGGTACCTGGGAGTAAGCCCCAGGGATCTGCTGGGCCACGACGGGCCGTTGCATGCCACGGGGACGCCCCACGAGGTTCGTCTCGCCTGGTCCGGGTGCGGCGTGGAGGAGTGCTGTGGCGCGCTGTACATGACGGTCACGCGTAACGGGGATCATGTTGTCTGGGCGGGCTGGCGCGACCTGGCCAATCAGGACTCCGACCTGCCGGAGCTTCTGTTCACCGCAGGTCAGTACGAGGCCGAGGTCCTGCGCGCCGGAGAGGACCGCAGTTGGGAGTGGCCGGCAGGAGCCGTTGCGCGGCTGCTTGAAGCGGGACTGAGGGGACGCGGGGACTGGCTCGTCAGGTGGGACTGCGAGTTGGAAGGCGTCTGGGCCTCCCGCAAGGGCGTGACCGCTGGCACCTGCGCGAACCCCGCGGCAGATCAGGTCGGGTGAAGCGGGGGGCTGGGCACTACGGGTGGCCACGGGCTCGTCACCTGTCGGGTTGACGGGTGGGTCGGCCGGTTGTCTGCTGAGGTACGGCCTGCGGGATGCCGGCCTGCCGCCATTGCGCGGGGGAGTGGCCGTAGACGGCACGGAAGGTGCGGCTGAAGTGCGCGTGGCTGGCGAAGCCCCACCGGTGTGCGATCGCCGCCACCGTCTGTCCCGCGAGCTCCGGTCGTACGAGGTCCCTGCGGCAGGCGTCCAGCCTCAGGCGCTGGATCCAGCGGCCGACGGTCATGGGCTCGTCCTGGAAGAGCTGGTACAGGTAGCGGACGGAGATGTGGTGTGCGACCGCGACCGAGGCCGGGGAGAGCGCGGGATCGTCAAGGTGGGTGCGGATGTAGGCGCGGACGCGCTGCAGCAGGGCCCGCTCCACGGCGGCCTGCTCCCCGGTGTTGCCTTCCAGGGCGATCAGGGCGGTGAGCACGTCGACGATGCCCTGCCGCAGGAAGCGTTTGGCGTCCTGTGCGCAGATGCAGTGTTCCGTCGTCGTCACGAGCCCGTCGACGTATGAGGCGAGG
>NZ_JARAVK010000020.1:0-64766 GCF_033792765.1 Streptomyces sp. PA03-6a
CACCGACGCGGCCGCGACCGCCCTGCACGCCCGGCTCACCGGGGGGCGGTGAGCCGGGCGTGCAGGGCGGTCGCGGCCGCGTCGGTGAGCGAGGCGATCTGGTCGACGACGGCCCGCTGCCGGGCCCGGTCGTCCTTGGCCTCGTCGAAGATGCCGCGGAACTGCGGGTCCAGCCCCTCCGGCGCCCGGGCCAGCAGGGCCTCGGCGAGCTCCCCGATGACCACGCGCTGCTGGGCACGCCGCCGCTCCTGCGCCTCGCGCTGCATCACGTACCGGTCGGCGACCGCCTTCAGGACGGCGCACTCCAGCCGCTGGTCGCGCGGGACGACCAGCTGGGCGCGGTGACGGGTGAGCCGGCCGGTGCCGTAGGCGTCCCGGGTGGCGCGCTCGGCGGCCAGGCAGAAGCGGCCGATCAGCTGCGAGGTGGCGTCCTTCAGCCGGGCCTGGGCGATGGCGGAACCGTCGTAGCCGTGCGGCCACCACTCCATGTCCAGCAGCCGGTCCAGGGCCTGCGCCAGCTCGTCCTCGGCCGCCCCGAGGGCGTAGCGGCCGGCGGCGACGGCGAAGATCTCGCGGCGCTCGGGCTCGGCGAGCAGCACCGCCGGGTCCAGATGGCCGGCGTGCAGCCCGTCCTCGACGTCGTGGACGGAGTACGCCACGTCGTCGGCCCAGTCCATGACCTGAGCCTCGAAGCACTGCACGTACGGGCGGTCGGCGGGGGCGGTGCGGCGCAGCCACGCGAAGACCGGCAGGTCGTCCTCGTACACACCGAACTTGGGGCTGGTGGGGTCGGTGGGGTGCCCGCCGCGCGGCCAGGGGTACTTCGTCGCCGCGTCCAGCGCCGCCCGGGTCAGGTTGAGACCCACGCTGGTCAGGGTGCCGTCGTCGGCGTGGGCGAAACGCTTCGGCTCCAGCCGCGTCAGGATGCGCAGGCTCTGGGCGTTGCCCTCGAAGCCGCCGCAGCCGGCCGCGACCTCGGCGAGCACCATCTCCCCGTTGTGCCCGAAGGGCGGATGGCCGATGTCGTGGGCCAGGCAGGCGGTCTCCACCAGGTCCGGGTCGCAGCCGAGGGCCGCCCCGAGCTCCCGGCCGACCTGGGCGCACTCCAGGCTGTGCGTCAGCCGCGTCCGCGGGCTGCTGTTGAGCGCCCGGGCGTCGTCGACCGGGTCCACCACCTGCGTCTTCCCGGCCAGCCTGCGCAGCCCCGCGGAGTGCAGCATGCGGGCCCGGTCCCGCTGGAACGACGTGCGGCCGGGCCGCTTGTCGGGCTCGGGCACGTAGCGCTCGGTGTCGGCTTCGCTGTAGGGGGCGTATTCGGTCGCCGCAGGGTGGTTCGCGTCCATACCGCGACGGTAGCGGGCGCGCCCCGGTCCCGGCGGCTACGCCGTGGCCAGCTGCGCCGCGGCGGCGGGACCCGCCGTGCCGGCCAGCGCCCGGTCGTAGCGGTGCAGCACCAGCGCCGCCATCGCCGGGTGCGCGCCGAGCGGGGCTGCGGCGATCCACGGCGCCGCGGCTGCCGTCGCCGTCGCGAAGCGGCCCGGCGCCGCGAAGCAGGAGGCCACCGCGACCCGGTCCCGGCCGTCGGCCGACAGCTGCCGCACCGCCGCGGCGACGTCCGGCCCCGCCGACGCGTACGCGGGCACCACCGGCACCCCGCCGCCCAGCCGGGCCTGCAGCAGCGCGGCCGTCGCCTCGGTGTCCCGGGCCGACTGCGGGTCCCGGGACCCTGCGGCGGCCAGCACGATCCCGGCCCGCCGCGCGGCCCGTGGGGGGCCGGTGCGCCAGCCCGCCTCGGCCAGGCGGTCGTACAGCGCCTCGGCGAGCAGCGGGTGCGGGCCGAGCGGCGCCGCGACCCGCCCCCGCAGGTGCGGGGCGCTGGCCAGCGCCCCGGGGACGTCGCGCTTGACGTGGTGGCCGCGGGTCAGCATCAGCGGCACCAGGACGGCCTCGCCGCGCAGGGCCGCGAGGGTGTCGTCCAGCGACGGCTCGTCGATCTCGATGTGGCCGAGCCGCACCGACAACCCCGGGCGCAGGTCCCTGATCCGTTCCAGCAGGGCGTGCGCGGTGCGCAGCGCCTCCGGGTCGCGGCTGCCGTGCGCGACGGCGACCAGGACCGGGCGGCGGGGAGCCGCGGAGCGCAGCGTCACCCGCGAGAGCTGGCTGCTGAGCTGCGTGGTGATCCGGGACATGAGCTGCGCCGTGCTGTCGAAGTGGTCCGGTCCTGGCACGCCGTGCGGCGCGGGTTCCTCGGCCGTCATGCACCGAGTGTGGCGAGCGGGGGTTGCCACGCCGTTGCACCGAGATGACGACTGGTTTCCGCCACTTCACACTCCGTGCGGGCGGGTGTGAGGGGCGCCCGCGGAGCGTGCGTCAGCGGCGCTTCCAGTCCCCGCCCTCGATGGGGCGCCCCTTCTCGCGCAGCTCCCGTTCGTGGTCCGCGGCCGCCAGGTACACCCATGCGGGCAGCGTCCGCCCGGCGTAGGTGCGCACGTCGCGGACCACCCGCTCGTACAGGTTCCCGGCGGCGCCCGGGCTGTACTCCTCCAGGCGGTCCAGGTCCGCGAGCACCTCCTGGTACAGGTCTTCGACCGGATGGATGACGTCGCCGTGGATGCGGCCGCGGTCGTCGCCCACGGCGTACGGGTAGCCCGGACCGTCGAAGAGCAGCGCCCCGTGCAGCACGGCGGGCGTCTCGGACGTCGTCCGGCCGCGCAGCAGCCAGGAGTGGTTGATCTCGCCGGGCCGCAGGGTCCCGTACACGAAGAACGGGAGGCGGGAATGGTCGTCACGCATCACCCTCATGGAACCGCAGGGACGTACGGGACGTCGACTCGGACGTGGAACGAAGCCCGAACCGGAAGACGCCAGGGGTACGCGTGGGGGCCGTGCTGCCGCGTCTGCGGCGGCTCGCGCGGCTGCGGCGGCTGCCACGGCTACCGCGGTCCAGGCGGGGGCGGCGGCACCTGCTGCGGGCCGCCGTGGCCCTGGGCGTGCTCGCGCTGCTGCCCGCGACGTGGCTCCAGGTCACCGCGGACGACCGGGTCCGTACGGTGGCGGACGCCCCCGCGGAGCCCGTCGCCGTCGTCTTCGGCGCGGGCCTGTGGAACGGCGAGCCCTCCCCCTACCTGGCCCACCGCCTCGACGCGGCCGCCCAACTGTGGGCGGCGCACAAGGTGCGGGCGGTCCTCGTCACGGGCGACAACAGCCGCACCGACTACGACGAGCCGACCGCGATGCGGGACTACCTGGCCGCGCACGGCGTGCCCCGCGACAAGGTCGTCCTCGACTACGCCGGCTTCGACACGTGGGACTCCTGCGCCCGGGCCCGGCGCGTCTTCGGCGTCGACCGGGCGCTGCTGGTGAGCCAGGGCTTCCACATACGGCGGGCGCTGGCGCTGTGCGGGGCGGCCGGGATCGAGGCGTACGGGATCGGGGTCGACGAGCGGCACGACGCGACCTGGTACTACGGGGGGACCCGCGAGGTCGCCGGAGCCGTGAAAGCCGCGTTCGACGCCGCGTTCACCCCGGACCCCCGTTTCCTCGGCCCCCGCGAGGCCGGCGTCCAGCGCGCCCTGGGGTGACCCGGCCCGGACCGGGGTGACCGTGTCGCCGCGTGCGGGTGCGTTGTGGTTGCGGAGGGCGGTTGCCCCGCCGCAGGCGCAAACAACCCGCACACGACAAACGACCCGCACCCTCACACCCGGCACAGCCCCGCAGGGAGCGCACCGTACGCCGGGCGTAACGCCCCCGCCCGGGGGGCGAAACACCGGCGCCGCATCGTGGGCGGCATGAGCGCCAGCGGAACGGTCGACACCCACTGCCCCTACTGCGCCCTGCAGTGCGGAATGGGCCTCCGCCGCACCGCCGGAGGCAGCCGCATCCCGGACGTGGTGGAGCGCGACTTCCCCGTGAACAAGGGCGCCCTGTGCGGCAAGGGCCGCACCGCGCCCGCCGTGCTGGCCCCGGAGGCACGGCTGACCGGGCCCCTGGTCAGGGACCGCGCCTCGGGGAGGCTGGAGCCGGCCCCCTGGGAGGAGGCCCTGGACCGGGTCGCGGAAGGCCTGTTGCGGGTGCGGGCCGCCCACGGCCCCGACGCGGTCGGTGTGTTCGGCGGCGGGGGCCTGACCAACGAGAAGGCGTACGCCCTCGGCAAGTTCGCCCGGGTCGTGCTGCGGACGTCCCAGATCGACTACAACGGCCGCTTCTGCATGTCCTCCGCCGCGGCCGCCCACACCAGGGCCTTCGGCCTGGACCGGGGCCTGCCGTTCCCGCTGGCGGACGTCGCGCGGACGGGCTGCGTGATCCTGGTCGGCTCGAACCTCGCCGAGACGATGCCGCCCGCGCTGCGCTACTTCACGGAGCTGAAGGAGAACGGCGGCCGTCTGATCGTCGTTGACCCGCGCCGTACGCGCACCGCCGAGCACGCCGACCTGCACCTGCAGCCGCGCCCCGGCACCGACCTCGCGCTGGCGCTCGGCCTGCTGCACCTGGTGGTCGCGGAGGGCCGCGTGGACGAGGACTTCGTCGCGGAGCGGACGACCGGCTGGCCGGAGGCGCGGGCCTCGGCGATGGCGCTCTGGCCGGAGCTGGTCGAGCGGATCACCGGGGTGCCGGTGCCCAGGCTCCGGGAGGCGGTGGAACTCTTCTGCGGCGTGCCGGAGGCGATGGTGCTGACCGCGCGCGGCCCGGAGCAGCAGTCGAAGGGCACGGACACGGTGAGCGCGTGGATCAACCTGTGCCTGGCGACGGGGCGCGCGGGGCGCCCGCTGTCGGGGTACGGCTGTCTCACCGGGCAGGGCAACGGCCAGGGCGGCCGGGAGCACGGCCAGAAGGCCGACCAGCTGCCCGGCTACCGCAAGCTGGACGACCCGGCGGCGCGCGCCCACGTGGCCCGGGTGTGGGGGGTCGACCCGGACGACCTGCCGGGGCCGGGGCGCAGCGCGTACGAGCTGCTGGACGCGCTGGGCCGGGACGTGAAGGGCCTGCTGCTGATGGGCTCCAACCCGGTGGTCTCCGCGCCGCGGGCGGCGCACGTCACGGAGCGCATCGCGGCGCTGGACTTCTTCGCCGTGTGCGACGTGGTGCTGTCGGAGACGGCGGCGATGGCCGACGTGGTGCTGCCCGTGACGCAGTGGGCCGAGGAGACGGGGACCACGACGAACCTGGAGGGCAGGGTGCTGCTGCGGCGCAAGGCCCTGGACCCGCCGGAGGGCGTGCGCAGCGACCTGTACGTGCTGAACGGGCTGGCCGCACGCCTGGGCCGGGAGAAGGGCTTCCCTGCCGACCCGGAGGAGGTCTTCGAGGAACTGCGCCGTGCGTCGGCGGGCGGGCCCGCGGACTACTCGGGGATCACCTACCGCCGCATCGAGGCGGAGGACGGGGTGTTCTGGCCGTGCCCGGACGTCCCGGCCGGGGACGCCGGGGCGCACCCGGGCACGCCCCGGTTGTTCCTCGACCGGTTCGCGACGCCGGACGGCCGGGCCAGGTTCGTGCCAGTGCTGCACCGTCCGGCGGCCGAGGAGCCGGACGGGGACTTCCCGCTGTACCTGACGACCGGACGGGTGCTGGCGCAGTACCAGTCGGGCGCCCAGACCCGGCGGGTGGCGGAGCTGAACGCCGCCGCGCCCGGTCCGTTCGTGCAGCTCCATCCGCGCCTCGCCGAGCGCATCGGTGTCGCCGAGGGCGACCCGGTCGCCGTCACGTCGCGCCGCGGCCGCGCGGTGGCACCGGCCCGGGTGGACCGCTCCATCCGTCCGGACACGGTGTTCATGCCCTTCCACTGGGCGGGCGAGGGCCGGGCGAACACCCTCACCAACCCGGCGCTCGACCCGACGTCCCGCATGCCGGAGTTCAAGGTGTGCGCGGTCCGCGTCGAGCGGGCGCAGCCGCGGTACATCGAGGCCTGATATCGCTGTTGATGTGCTGGCATCCTGCCTGATGCTGTCTCATGTCAACCGGGAGGCCGTCATGGAAACGCACGGTCATCGATCTGGACGACGCGATGCTCGCCCTCGCCCGGCGGCAGCTCGGCACCAGGACGAAGCGCGAGACGATCGACCTGACGGTGGGCTCCAGGAGCACGCCGAGGACGTCCTGGACTTCGGCTACCTGGCGGAGCAGGAGCGCGTCGAGGACTTCGCGTCGGTGGCCGAGGTCCGGCCCGGGATCGCCGTGATCAGGGTCGACCGGTCGTAGCCGGAGGCCGCTTCGGGCTCACAGTGGGGCCGGGCGGGCGCTGAGGGCACTGTTCCCCGGGGGAAACGACGGGGATGCGGCCGGGTAACAGCGGCGCCGCAGGCTCGTGCCATGAGGATGGTGGTGGTCGGCGGCGGAATGGCGGGGGCGCGCCTCGCGCAGCGTCTGGCGCCCTCCGGCGCGGACGTCACGGTGATCGGCGAGGAGCAGCACGCCCCGTACAACCGGGTGCTGCTCGCGGAGGTGCTGGCGGGCCGGTACGCGCCGGAGGTGGTCGCGCTGCCGGGGGTACCCGGTGCGGTGGTGCGCCGGGGTGTCCGGGCAGTGCGGATCGACCGCGACGAGCGGGCCGTGGTCTGCGACGACGGTGGCGTGGCCCGGTACGACCGGCTGGTGCTGGCGACCGGCTCCAATCCGGTGCTGCCGCCGCTGCGCGGGCTGTTCACGCAGGACGGCGGCACGTTCCCGGAGGGGGTGCACGCCTTCCGCACGATGGACGACTGCCTGGCGCTCTCGGCGGCGGTGCGTCCCGGGGCGCGTGCGGTGGTCGTCGGCGGCGGGCTGCTCGGGGTGTCGGCGGCGCGGGCGCTGGCGGCGCGCGGGGCGCAGGTGGTGGTCGCCACCCAGGGCGAGCATCTGATGGAGCGCCATCTCGACGGGGCCGCCTCGGAGTTGCTGCGCGTGCACCTGGAGGGGCTGGGCGTCGAGGTGCACACCCAGTGCCGGGTGCGTGGTCTGCTGACCCGGGACGAAGACGGGGCCGGGGTCGCGCGGCCCTCCCGGCGGCCGCGGCCGTCCGTGGTCACCGCGGTCGAACTCGCCGACGGCTACTGCCTCGGCACCGACCTGGTCGTGCTGGCCTGCGGCGTGCGGCCGCGCGTCGGGCTCGCCCAGGCGGCGGGGCTGGCGGTCGCCAAGGGGGTGGTGGTGGACGACGCGCTGCGCACCTCGGACCCGTCGGTCCACGCGATCGGCGACTGCGCCCAGCACGGCGGCGTCGTCTACGGCCTCGCGGGCGCGGCCACCGAGCAGGCGGACGCGCTGGCGGACGTCCTGACGGCCGGCCCCGCGCCCCGGTACGGCGGCACCCGTTCGCTGACCCGGCTCACCCTCAACGGCCCGGCGGCCCTGGACATCGCCTCCTTCGGCGAGACCACGCCCGCCCCGGGAGACGACGTGCTCCGCCTCGCCGACGCCACGCGCGGCGCGTACCGGAAGGTCGTCCTGCGCGGTGACCGCCTCGTCGGCGGCATCCTCCTCGGCGACCTCGGCACCGTGGGCGCGCTCGCCCGCACCTGGGAGGGCGACGAGCCGCTGCCCGTCGCCCCGCTCCACCTGCTCACCGACAACGGAGGGTCCTGACATGACCACGCCTACCATCGTGCTCGTCGGCCACGGGATGGTCGGACAGCGGTTCCTGGAGGCGCTGGCCGACCGCGGCCTGACCTCCCGTGCCCGGGTGGTGGTGCTCTGCGAGGAGCCCCGCCCGGCGTACGACCGCGTCCACCTCAGCTCGTACTTCGCCGGCACCGGCCCGGAGGGGCTGTCCCTGGTGGAAGCCGGCTTCATGGCGGAGCACGGCATCGAACTCCACCTGGGCGACCCGGCGGTCGCCGTGGACCGCCCGGCCCGGACCGTCACCGCCCGCTCCGGGCTCACGGTCGACTACGACACCCTGGTGCTCGCCACCGGCTCGTACCCCTTCGTGCCGCCGGTCCCCGGCAAGGACGCGACGGGGTGCTTCGTCTACCGCACCATCGAGGACCTGCTGGCGATCGAGGAGTACGCGATGACCTCGTGCACCGGCGCGGTCGTCGGCGGGGGGCTGCTCGGGCTGGAGGCGGCAGGCGCGCTCAAGGGGCTCGGACTGGACACGCACGTCGTGGAGTTCGCGCCCCGGCTGATGCCGGTGCAGGTCGACGAGGGCGGCGGCGAGGCGCTGCGGCGCACGGTCGAGGGCATGGGCGTGACCGTCCACACGGGGGTGGGCACGCAGGAGGTCGTCACGACCGCCGACGGCTCGGTCCGGGCCATGGCGCTGTCGGACGGCTCGTCGCTCGACGTCGACCTGGTGGTCTTCTCCGCGGGCGTACGGCCGCGCGACCAGCTGGCCCGTGAGTGCGGACTGCCGGTCGGCGAGCGCGGCGGGATCGTCGTCGACGCGACCTGCCGCACCGAGGACCCGCGGGTCTACGCGATCGGCGAGTGCGCCCTGGCCCCGGACGGCCGGGTCTACGGCCTGGTGGCGCCGGGCTACGACATGGCGGAGACCGCGGCGAAGGCCATCGCCGGCCAGGAGGGCTCCTTCACCGGCGCCGACACCTCCACCAAGCTGAAGCTGCTCGGCGTGGACGTGGCCTCCTTCGGCGACGCCCACGGCGCGACCGCGGGCTGCCTCGACGTGGTCTACTCCGACTCCCGCTCCGGGGTCTACAAGAAGCTGGTCGTCTCGCCGGACGGCGTGCTGCTGGGCGGCATCCTCGTCGGCGACGCCGAGCAGTACGGCATGCTGCGCCCGCTCACCGGCTCGGTGCCCCCCGTCCCCGCGGAGCAGCTGGTGCTCCCGGCGGGCGCGGGCGCCCCCGTGGCACTGGGCCCGTCGGCGCTGCCGGACGAGGCGGTGATCTGCTCCTGCCACAACGTCACCAAGGGCACGATCCGCGGCGCGGTCACCGAGCACGGCTGCACGACGGTCCCCGAGGTGAAGAAGTGCACCAAGGCCGGTACCGGCTGCGGCAGTTGCGTGAAGGTGCTGGGCCAGTTGGTCACCGCGGAGCTGGAGGCCTCGGGCGTCGAGGTCGACAAGGGGCTGTGCGGTTGCTTCGCCCAGACCCGCCAGGAGCTCTACGAGATCGTGCGGGCGCTGCGGATCACCGGTTTCCGCGAGCTGCTCGACCGGCACGGCCGCGACGGCGCCCGCGGCGGCGAGGGCTGCGAGGTCTGCAAGCCGGCCGTCGGCTCGATCATCGCCTCGCTCGCCCCGGCGATCGGCGCCTCCGGCTACGTCCTGGACGGCGAGCAGGCCGCGCTGCAGGACACCAACGACCACTTCCTGGCCAACCTGCAGAGGAACGGGTCGTACTCGATCGTGCCCCGCATCCCGGGCGGGGAGATCACCCCGGAGAAGCTGATCGTCATCGGCGAGGTGGCCCGCGACTTCGGCCTCTACACCAAGATCACCGGGGGGCAGCGGATCGACCTGTTCGGCGCCCGGGTCGACCAGCTCCCGATGATCTGGACCCGGCTGGTGGACGCCGGCTTCGAGTCCGGGCACGCGTACGGCAAGGCGCTGCGCACCGTGAAGTCCTGCGTCGGGCAGACCTGGTGCCGCTACGGCGTGCAGGACAGCGTCCGCATGGCCATCGAGCTGGAACTGCGCTACCGGGGCCTGCGGTCCCCGCACAAGCTCAAGTCCGCCGTCTCCGGCTGCCAGCGCGAGTGCGCGGAGGCGCGGAGCAAGGACTTCGGCGTCATCGCCACCGCGAGCGGCTGGAACCTGTACGTCGGCGGCAACGGCGGCGCCACCCCGCGTCACGCGGACCTGCTCGCCCAGGACCTGAGCGACACCGAACTGGTCCGGCTGGTCGACCGCTTCCTGATGTTCTACATCCGCACCGCCGACCGCCTGGAGCGCACCTCCGCCTGGCTGGAGCGGATCGAGGGCGGGCTCGGCCACGTACGGGACGTCGTCGTCCACGACTCGCTCGGCATCTGCGGGGAGCTGGAGCGGCTGATGGCCGACCACGTCGCCCACTACCGCGACGAGTGGGCGCAGACGCTGGGGGACCCGGAGCGGCTGCGGCGCTTCGTCTCCTTCGTCAACGCCCCCGGCGTGCCCGACCCCTCGGTCCGCTTCGTCCCCGAGCGCGACCAGGTCAAGCCCGACCTCGACCTGCTCGCCGGCCCCGTGCTCCCCGTCCGCACCCTCGAAGGGACCACCACCGCATGACCGTCGAAGTCCTCCTCCCCGGCACCGCGGGCTGGTTCGCCGTCTGCGACCACGACGCCCTCACCCCCGGCCGCGGCGTCGCCGCCCTCCTCCCCGACGGCCGGCAGGCAGCCCTCTTCACCGACCGGCACGGGCGCCCGTACGCCATCGACAACCGCGACCCCTTCACCGGCGCCTACGTCCTGTCCCGCGGCCTGCTCGGCTCCACCGCCGAGGGCCGGGCCTTCGTCGCCTCCCCGCTGCTCAAGCAGCGCTTCGACCTGGAGAACGGCCGCTGCCTCGACGACGAGGCGGTCTCGGTGCCGGCCTTCCCGGTGCGGGTGCGGTGACGGGCCGGGCGCCTGCTTGAATCGGTCCATGGCCGAGGTCGAGGTGCTGCGCGTGTTCATCGGTCCCGAGGGGCGGGGCGGGAACCTGCTCGGGGTGGTACGCGACGGCGCGTCCGTGCCCGGGACGCAGGCGCGGCAGCGGTTCGCCGCGGGGCTCGGCTACAGCGAGACCGTGTTCGTCGACGACACCGCGCGCGGCGTCGTCGACATCTGGACGCCGAGCGTGCGGCTGCCCTTCGCGGGCCATCCGACGGTGGGGACGGCGTGGCTGCTCGGGGCCGAGGTGCTGCGGCCGCCGGCCGGCGAGGTGAAGGCCTGGACGGAGGGCGCCTTCACCTGGGTGCGCGGGCGAGCGGAGTGGGCGTCGGGGCGTCGCACCCAGCGGTTCGGCTCACCCGAGGAGGTGGACGCGCTGCCCGCGCCACCGCCCGGGGAGGGCTGGCTCTACGCCTGGGCCTGGGCGGACGAGGCGGCCGGACGCGTCCGCGCACGGGCCTTCCCGCGACGCGGCGACGGGATCGTGGAGGACGAGGCGACGGGCGCCGCGGCGCTCGTGCTCACCCGCGAGCTGGGACGCCCGCTGGACGTCCGCCAGGGCGTGGGCTCGCAGATCCTGACCCGGGTCCACCCCGACGGCACCGTCGACATCGGCGGCCGGGTGTCCCTCGCCCCCTGACCGGCCACCCATCCGGCACGCGTCCCGATGGGTCCGGCGCGACGGCGAACCCGCCGGTCGCCCCGCCTTGCGCGACGCCCCGCACCCAGACCCGGATTCCGGTCGCCCTCCGTCGCCACTGCCGCGTCCCCCCTCCCGGAGCGAAACGGCGGACCCGCGAGGCCCCCCGTCGGGGCAGGCGGCCGCACCGGCATGCGGGTCACCCCGGATCGCTGCCGACCCGCACCCCGGCAGAGACCACCACGCGAGCGCCCGCAATCCGCCTCTCGCACCGCGGCCCAGCCCGCAGGCATGCGCAACCGCACGAGCTCCCACCGCGGCCGCACCTCGCGTCGGCCGCCCTCGGCCCGTGGCCCCGGCGGCAACCACCGTGCGCTGGACGGCGCGTGTGCCACCACCCCGCCACCCCCGCCCGGGGGCTTCGGACGGCGGGCCGCGCCGCCGGTGCGCCGCCGCACGGGAGGCCCCAGGCCGGTGGTCCCCGTGGCCGGCACCCCGGGGTCCGGGCACCGCCGCACCTCGCGTCGGCCGCCCGGGGCCCGCAGCCCCGCGGCTCCAGACGGACGCGGCGGCAACGACCGTACGCAGGACGGCGCCTGAGCCGCCGGTGCGCCGCCGCCACGGGACGCGCCGGCCGGTGGTCCCCGTGGCCGGGGCCCCCAGGGTCCGGGCACGGCGCCAGGCCCCGGTCACGCCGCGCGCCGCACCTCGCTTCACCGCCCTGACCTGCGGCTTCGACCACTCACGGGTTCCGGATGCGGATCTTCGGCGGGGCGGTGATGCTGAGAGAAGTGCCACTCACGGCGAGGAGGACAGCGATGTCCATGTTCGACAAGATCAAGGCCAAGCTGAAGGGCCACGAGAGCCAGTCCCAGAAGGGCATCGACAAGGGCGGCGACATGCTGGACGAGAAGACCGGCGGGAAGTACCAGCGCCAGGTCGACACCGCTCAGGACAAGCTGGGCGACGAGTTCGGCACCGGCGGCACCGGCGGCACCGGCGAGGACCGTCCCCCGCACTCCTGACGCCGACGGGCCGTCGCGCACCCGTGTGGAGGGCGGCGCGGCGGCCCTACGCTGGCCCGCATGGCTTGGAGCGCGCACGACATCCCCGACCAGAGCGGCCGCACGGCCGTCGTCACCGGTGCGAACAGCGGCATCGGCTACTGCACCGCCCGCGAGCTCGCCCGCAGGGGCGCCAGGGTGCTGCTCGCCTGCCGCAGCGAGACGCGCGGCAAGGAAGCCGTCGACCGCCTGAAGGCCGAGGTGCCCGACGCCCGCGCCGGATACCGCCACCTCGACCTGGGCGACCTGTCCTCGGTGCGCGCCTTCGCCGCCGGGTACGACGGCACCGGGCTGGACCTGCTGGTCAACAACGCCGGTGTGATGGCCTTGCCGCACGGCACCACCGCCGACGGCTTCGAGACCCAGATGGGCGTGAACCACCTCGGCCACTTCGCCCTCACCGGGCTGCTGCTGCCGCGCCTGCTGGCCACCCCCGGAGCGCGGGTCGTCTCCGTCTCCAGCAGCATGCACGCGGTAGCCACCATCGACCCCGGTGACCTCAACAGCGAGCGGCGCTACCGCCGTTGGGTCGCCTACGCCCGTTCCAAGAGCGCCAACCTGCTCTTCGTCCACGAGCTGTCCCGGCGGCTGGCGGCCGCGGGCGCCGGCACCGTCGTCGCGGCGGCGCACCCCGGCTACGCGAGCACCGGTTTGCAGACCCGCGCCGCACGCATGGAGATCCGCCGGACCGTCGAACGCGTGGTGAACCTCGGCAACCGGGTGATCGCCCAGTCCGCGGACGCCGGCGCGCTCCCGCTGCTGTACGCCGCCACGGCCCCCGGCGTGCTCCCCGACTCCTTCACCGGCCCTCGCTTCCAGGGCTGGCGCGGCTCCCCGGCCCCCTCCTGGCGTGCCCCGTGGACCCGCGACGACCGGGCGGGCGAGCTGCTGTGGGCGGCCTCCGAACAACTGACGGGCGTCCGCTACGAGCTGCCCGCGGCGGGGTGAGCCGCCGCGTTCCGCGCCCTCTGCCATGACGGTGAATCCGGCAGACCGTGGCAGGGGGTTCACGCTGTGTTGGCGAAGACGTCGAGGGGCGCACCCTAGCCTTCCGGTGCGCGACCCGCCCGCGGCGATGGGTCCGGGCGGGCCACCCCGTCGTCCCTGGAGTGATCGTGGAACGTCGAACCTTCCTGCGCGGAGCGGTGGTCGGCAGCTCGGCGGCCGCCTTCGGCAGCACCCTCATGCGCGGGGCGGTCCACGCCGCACCCGCCCAGCCCGGTACCGGCCTCTACGGCGCGCTGCAGGCGCCCGACGCCAACGGCATCGCCCTGCCCGGCGGTTTCACCAGCCGTGTCGTCGCCCGCTCCGGCCAGAAGGTCGCGGGCACGTCGTACACCTGGCACAGCGCGCCCGACGGCGGCGCGTGCTTCGCCGACGGCAGCGGCTGGATCTACGTCTCCAACTCGGAGATCGACCCGAACGGTGGTGCGAGCGCGGTGCGGTTCGACGCCTCGGGCAGCGTCACGGGCGCCTACCGCATCCTCTCCGGCACCCGGCAGAACTGCGCGGGCGGCAGGACGCCCTGGAACAGCTGGCCGTCCTGCGAGGAGGTCAGCCTCGGCCACGTGTACGAGACCGACCCCCGGGGCGTGGAGGCGGCCGTCCGCCGCGCCGCCATGGGCAGGTTCAAGCACGAGGCGGCCGCCGCCGACCCCGTGCGCAAGGTGGTCTACCTGACCGAGGACGAGACCAACGGCTGCTTCTACCGGTTCGTCCCGGCCACCTGGGGCGACCTGTCGGCCGGGGCCCTGCAGGTGCTGGTCGCCGGCACCGCCGCCGCGGGCTCCTTCACCTGGGCGGACGTGCCCGACCCCGATGGCTCCCCGACCGCCACCCGCAGCCAGGTGTCCGGCGCGAAGAGGTTCAACGGCGGCGAGGGCTGCCACTACGCCGACGACACCGTCTGGTTCACCACCAAGGGCGACAACCGCGTCTGGCGGCTCGACCTGGCCGCCGGCACCTACGCGCTGGCGTACGACGACTCCCTCGTCTCCGGCAGCGCCCCGCTGACGGGCGTGGACAACGTCACCGGCAGTTCCTCGGGTGACCTCTACGTCGCCGAGGACGGCGGCACCATGGAGATCTGCCTGATCACCCCGGACGACGTCGTCTCGCCGTTCCTGCGGGTCAGCGGCCAGTCCGCCTCCGAGATCACCGGTCCCGCCTTCTCCCCCGACGGCACCCGGCTGTACTTCTCCTCGCAGCGCGGCACGAGCGGCAGTTCGTCGGGCGGCATCACCTACGAGGTGCGCGGCCCGTTCCGTTCGTAGCCGGGCGGAACGGAAGCGGGGGCGGCACCTTCGCACAAAGGTGCCGCCCCCGGTGAGGGTGGGAGATGGTCTTCCGGGCCGGGCTACCGGCAGTCGCTGCCCTTGCTCTGCGCCGCCGCGCGGCCCGCCTCCAGGCGGGCGACGGGGATGCGGAACGGGGAGCAGGAGACGTAGTCCAGGCCCACCTCGTGGAAGAAGTGGACGGACTCGGGGTCGCCGCCGTGCTCGCCGCACACGCCGAGCTTGAGGTCGGGCCGGGTGGCGCGGCCGGCCTCGGCGGCGGAGCGGACGAGGGCGCCGACGCCCTCCTTGTCGATGGTCTCGAACGGGGAGACGCCGAAGATGCCCTTCTCCAGGTAGGCGGTGAAGAAGCTCGCCTCGACGTCGTCGCGGCTGAAGCCCCAGACCGTCTGGGTCAGGTCGTTCGTGCCGAAGGAGAAGAACTCGGCGGCCTCCGCGATCTGACCGGCCGTCAGGGCGGCGCGGGGCAGCTCGATCATCGTGCCCAGGGTGAGGCTGAGCTCGGTGCCCGTGGCGGCCTCGACCTCGGCGATGACGCCCTCGGCCTCCTCGCGGACGATCTCCAGCTCCTGGACGGTGCCCACCAGCGGGATCATGATCTCGGCCCGCGGGTCGCCCTTGGCGTTCCTGCGCTCCGCGGCGGCCTCGGCGATCGCCCGCACCTGCATCGCGAACAGACCGGGGATGACCAGGCCGAGGCGGACACCGCGCAGGCCGAGCATCGGGTTCTGCTCGTGGAGCTTGTGGACGGCCTGCAGCAGGCGCAGGTCGTTCTCGTTGGCGTCCTTGCGGGACTCGGCGAGCGCGACCCGCACCGACAGTTCGGTGATGTCGGGCAGGAACTCGTGCAGCGGCGGGTCCAGCAGGCGCACGGTCACCGGCAACCCGTCCATCGCCTCGAAGAGCTCGATGAAGTCGGACCGCTGCAGCGGCAGCAGCGCGGAGAGCGCCTTGTCGCGTTCGGAGTCGGTGTCGGCGAGGATCAGCCGCTCCACCATCTCGCGGCGCTCGCCGAGGAACATGTGCTCGGTGCGGCACAGGCCGATGCCCTGGGCGCCGAAGCGGCGGGCGCGGGAGGCGTCCTCGGCGTTGTCGGCGTTGGCGCGAACCCGCAGCCGGCGGACCCGGTCCGCGTACGCCATGATCCGGTGCACGGCCCGCACCAGCTCGTCGGCGTCGTCGGCGCCGGCGTGCATGCGGCCCTCGAAGTACTCCACGACCGGGGACGGCACGACCGGCACCTTGCCGAGGTAGACCTTGCCCGAGGAGCCGTCGATGGACAGGACGTCGCCCTCCTCGACGACGATCCCGCCGGGCGCGGTCATCCGGCGCCGTTTGGTGTCGACCTCGAGCTCCTCGGCGCCGCAGACGCAGGTCTTGCCCATGCCGCGGGCGACGACGGCCGCGTGCGAGGTCTTGCCGCCGCGCGAGGTGAGGATGCCCTCGGCCGCGATCATGCCGTTGAGGTCGTCGGGGTTGGTCTCGCGGCGGATGAGGATGACCTTCTCGCCGGAGCGCGACCACTTCACGGCGGTGTACGAGTCGAAGACGGCCTTGCCGACGGCCGCGCCCGGGGAGGCGGCGATGCCCCAGCCGATCCGCTCGGCCTTCGCCTTCTCGTCGAAGCGGGGGAACATCAGCTGCGCCAGTTGCGCGCCGTTGACCCGCTGCAGCGCCTCGGCCTCGTCGATCAGGCCCTGGTCGACCAGCTGGGTGGCGATGCGGAAGGCGGCGGCGGCGGTGCGCTTGCCGACGCGGGTCTGCAGCATCCACAGCTTGCCGCGCTCGATGGTGAACTCGATGTCGCACAGGTCCTTGTAGTGCGTCTCGAGGGTCTCCATGATCTGCATCAGCTGGTCGTAGGAGGTCTTGTCCAGCTGCTCCAGCTCGGCGAGCGGCACGGTGTTGCGGATGCCCGCCACGACATCCTCGCCCTGCGCGTTGCTCAGGTAGTCGCCGTACACGCCCTGGTGGCCGGTGGCCGGGTCGCGGGTGAAGGCGACGCCGGTGCCGGAGTCGGAGCCGAGGTTGCCGAAGACCATGGAGCAGACGTTGACGGCCGTGCCGAGGTCGCCGGGGATGCGCTCCTGGCGGCGGTAGAGCTTGGCGCGCTCGCCGTTCCACGAGTCGAAGACGGCGCGGACGGCCAGGTCCATCTGCTCGCGCGGCTCCTGGGGGAAGTCCCGCCCGGTCTCCTTGGCCACGACGGCCTTGAACTGCTCGACCAGGCCCTGCAGGTCGGCCGCGTCCAGGTCAAGGTCGTCGTGGGTGCCCTTGGCCCGCTTGGCGTCCTCCAGCGCGTCCTCGAAGAGTTCGCCGTCGACACCCAGCACGGTCTTGCCGAACATCTGGATGAGGCGCCGGTAGGAGTCCCACGCGAAGCGCTCGTTGCCGGCCTGCGCGGCCAGGCCCGCGACCGAGGCGTCGGACAGGCCGATGTTGAGGACCGTGTCCATCATGCCCGGCATGCTGAACTTCGCCCCCGAGCGGACGGAGACGAGCAACGGGTCGTCCGCCTGACCGAGCTTCTTGCCCATCTTCTGCTCGAGCGCCTCGAGGTGCGCACTCACCTCGTCGCGCAGCGCCGCGGGTGCGGCGCCCGACTCCAGGTAGACCTTGCACGCCTCGGTGGTGATCGTGAAGCCCGGAGGGACGGGCAGGCCGAGGTTGGTCATCTCGGCGAGGTTCGCGCCCTTGCCGCCGAGCAGGTCCTTGAGGTCCTTGTTGCCCTCAGTGAAGTCGTAGACGAACTTCTGGATTACTTGTTCTTCCGACACGGGACTCGCTCCTCGCGGCCGGGATGCCCTGACGGCGGGGAGCGTACCCATCTCGAAGGCGCTGCAGTACGTCAATCACCAGGTCACACGGTCGTAACCACCCATCCGCCGAGAGATCGAAAGTCATGGCGTCCCTCCGGGTGAACGGGCGATGCGTTCAACCGTCGAACACATGCTCTCGCCACGTGATCGCCACGGTCGGAGCCGGTCACTCCACGTGAGGGATGACTTGACCATGTGGCCACGACAACGATGACACTCAGTGCCACTCATTGGAGAGGTGTGGTGACACTCGGGCTGCTCATTTGAGCGACACCCCTATCAGGCGTGGCGAGAATCACTCGCCCTGGCCGCGGTTCGTCTTACAGTCCGGACGTCCCCGCGGACCGCCGAAACGTCCTCAGCCGCCCGAAGTGTCCAGCTCGGCGTCGGCGCCGACGACCACCGAGCAGTCGTACGGGTCCTCCAGCCAGCCGTCCGGGAGCACCACGCGCTTGCTCCCGGCCGTCCGGCCGCGCGGCCCCTCGGCGCCATCCGGCCATTCCTGGTCCAGGTCGAGGTCGGCGAGGTGGGCGTCGAGCTCGGCGAGGGAGGAGGCCATCGCGAGCTTGCGGCGCATCTCCGAGCCGACCGAGAAGCCCTTGGTGTACCAGGCGACGTGCTTGCGGAAGTCGATGACGCCGCGCTCCTCGTCGCCCAGCCACTCCCCCAGCAGCCCGGCGTGCCGCCGCATGACGCCGGCGACCTCGCGCAGCGTCGGGGCGGCGGGGGCGCCGCCGCCCTCGAAGGCGGCCACGAGGTCGCCGAAGAGCCACGGGCGGCCGAGGCAGCCGCGGCCGACGACGACACCGTCGCAACCGGTCTCCCTCATCATCCGGACCGCGTCCGCGGCGCTCCAGATGTCGCCGTTGCCCAGCACCGGGATCTCCGGGACGTGCTCCTTGAGGCGGGCGATCGCCTCCCAGTCGGCCGTGCCGCCGTAGTGCTGGGCGGCGGTCCTGCCGTGCAGCGCGACGGCGGTGACACCCTCCTCTACGGCGATCCGGCCGGCGTCCAGGTAGGTGGTGTGGTCGTCGTCGATGCCCTTGCGCATCTTGATGGTGACCGGCAGGTCGCCCGCGTTGCCGACCGCCTCGCGCAGGATCGAGCGGAGCAGGTTGCGCTTGTAGGGCAGGGCCGAGCCGCCGCCCTTGCGGGTCACCTTGGGGACCGGGCAGCCGAAGTTCAGGTCGATGTGGTCGGCGAGGTCCTCGTCGACGATCATCCGGACCGCCTTGCCGACGGTGACCGGGTCCACCCCGTACAGCTGGATCGAACGCGGCTTCTCGGTGCCGTCGAAGTGGATCAGCTGCATGGTCTTGTCGTTGCGCTCGACGAGGGCCCGGGTGGTGATCATCTCCGAGACGAAGAGCCCCTTGCCGCCGGAGAACTCGCGGCACAGCGTGCGGAACGGCGCGTTGGTGATCCCGGCCATCGGTGCCAGCACCACCGGGGGCCACACGGTGTGCGGGCCGATGCGGAGTGCGGGAGCGGTGGCGTCAGCAGTCATGCGGACCATTCTCCCGTATCACCCGGGAGGGACTGGGTGTAGCGTGAAATGGTTACACAAGTACAATCAATCCACCGATAGCACCGACCACGGAGACGGGAACGGCCGATGCCCGAGCTGAGCCGGCGCAGACGTCTGCTGGTGCTGGCCGTCTGCTGCATGAGCCTGCTGATCGTCAGCCTCGACAACACCATCCTCAACGTCGCGCTGCCCGCAATGCGCCGGGACCTGCACACCTCCATCTCCGGACTGCAGTGGACCATCGACGCCTACACGCTCGTGCTGGCCTCGCTGCTCATGCTCTCCGGCTCGACCGCCGACCGGATCGGCCGCCGCCGGATCTTCCGCGTCGGCCTGGTGATCTTCACCGTGGCCTCCGGGCTGTGCAGCATCGCCCCCAGCCTGGAGTGGCTGGTGGTCTTCCGCATGCTGCAGGCGGTCGGCGGCTCGATGCTCAACCCCGTCGCGATGTCGATCATCACCAACGTCTTCACCGATCCGCGCGAGCGCGCGCGGGCGATCGGGGCGTGGGGCGGTGTCGTCGGCATCAGCATGGCCGCCGGGCCGATCATCGGCGGCGCGCTGGTGGAGTCGGTCGGCTGGCGCTCGGTGTTCTGGATCAACCTGCCCATCGGCCTGCTCGCCCTGGTGCTCACCGCGCTGTACGTGCCCGAGTCCCGTGCCCCCCGGCCACGCCGGATCGACCCGGTCGGACAGCTGATGGTCATCGCGCTGCTCGGCTCGCTGACGTACGCCATCATCGAGGCGCCCGCGGCGGGCTGGGGCTCCCCGGTCATCGTCGGCTGCCTCGTGCTCGCCCTGTGCTCCGCGGTGGCCCTGTTCCCCTACGAACGGCGGCGCACGGAACCGCTGATCGATCCGCGCTTCTTCCGCAGCGCGCCCTTCAGCGGGGCGACGGTGATAGCGGTGAGCGCCTTCGCGGCCCTCGCCGGCTTCCTCTTCCTCAACACCCTGTACCTGCAGGACCAGCGCGGCATGTCCGCCCTGGACGCCGGTCTGCACCTGCTGCCGATGGCGGCCATGGCCCTGGTCTGCGCCCCGCTGTCCGGGCGCATGGTCGGCAGCCGCGGCCCACGGTTGCCGCTGCTGCTGGCGGGCCTGGCCACCACGGCGAGCGGCGTGATGTTCGCCGCGCTGGACGCGACCGCCTCGGACGCGAAGCTGTTCACCGCGTACGTCCTGTTCGGCGTCGGCTTCGGCTTCGTCAACGCCCCGATCACCAACACCGCCGTCTCCGGCATGCCGCGGACCCAGGCCGGGGTCGCCGCGGCGGTGGCCTCCACCAGCCGGCAGGTCGGGCAGTCCCTGGGCGTGGCCGTCATCGGCGCCGCGCTCGCCGCCGGGCTCGACCTCACGGCGTGGTGGATCATCACGGGCTGCGGTGTGGCGATCCTGGCGCTGGGCTGGCTGACCTCGGGCCACTGGGCGGCGGGCACCGCGGAACGCGCCGCGAAGCGGCTCGGCGCGGACGCCGCCCGCGAGCCGGTGGGCGCCCGGTGAACGAGGCCACGGCCACCCGGGTGTGGCGCGACCTGCGCACGCTCGTCCTCGAACGCAACGAACGGCGCCGCGAGGTCGCAGACGCCCTCGGCATGAGCTTCTTCCGCGTCAAGGCGCTGCGCCGGATCGCGGCGGCCCCCGTGACGCCGGGCGACCTCGCCGCCGACCTCATGACGGACCGCCCGTACGTCACCCTGGTCGTCGACGACCTCGTCCGGCGCGGGCTGGTGGAACGCACACCGCACCCGCGGGACCGGCGCCGCAAGCTCCTGAGCCTCACACCCGACGGCGCCGCGGCGGCGCAGGAGGCCGACCGCATCCTGGGCACTCCCCCACCGGGCCTGGTGGAGTTGGACGCGGAGGAGCTCGCGGCGCTGGACCGGGTGGTGACCAAGCTGCTGGGGTCGGCCCCGGGGTGAGCCGGGAAAACCGGGGGCCGTTGTCGGTGCCCGGCGCTACGGTCGGTGACATGACGACGCAGATCACCGAGCCCCGCGACGCCCGTTCCCGGGCTGCGCTGACGGCACTGACCGCGCGTGGCGTCCGGCCGAAGTACCTGTTCTTCTGGGGCCATCAGCCGCAGCGCGACGGCAGCGTGGGCGCGGGCTGCCTGAGCCAGTGGTGGCCCTCGGAGTTCACCGTCGACGGCATCGGCTACGCCACGGCGGAGCACTGGATGATGGCCGGCAAGGCCCGGCTCTTCGACGACGACCGGACCCTCGCCGGGATCCTCGCCGCCCCGCACCCGCACGCCGCGAAGAAGCTGGGACGGCAGGTGCGCGGCTTCGACAACGCGACCTGGGAGCGGCACCGCGAGGAACTGGTCGTGGCGGGCAACGTCGCCAAGTTCGGCCAGGACCCGGCCCTGCGGGACTACCTGCTGGGCACCGGCTCGCGCGTGCTGGTGGAGGCCAGCCCCGTGGACCGGATATGGGGCATCGGCCTGGCCGCCGACGACGAGCACGCCGCCCATCCCGTGCGGTGGCGCGGCCTGAACCTGCTGGGCTTCGCCCTGATGGAGGCGCGGCAGCGGCTGCTCACACCGGCATCGGCATAGCGCTGGGCGCGGAACCGGCGATCTCGTACAGCCGGTCCAGCCGTTCGCGGGTGGCGGCGTCCGCCGGGGAGTAGGTGACCAGCCGGGGGCCCTGGCTGGGACCGAGCCACAGGTGCGTGAAGTGGAAGGTCAGCAGGCCGACCCGGGGGTTGAGGAAGCGCTTGGTGCGGTTCTCCGGTTCCTGCACCTCATGCCGCTCCCACAGCTCGCAGAACTCCGGGGAGGCCTGCTCCAGCCGCTTGACCAGGGACTTCCACGCGGGCTCCGCGAGATGCTCGGCCATCGCCGCACGGTACTTGGCGACCAGTTGCCGGCTGGTCTCGTGCCAGTCCGGCAGGCCCTCGCGCCAGGCGGGGTCGGTGAAGACCAGCCACATGATGTTGCGGTCCTCGAAGGGGAGCCGGTCGAGGTCGTCGACCAGCCGCGCGTAGGTGCGGTTGTGGGCGATGACGTCGGTACGGCTGTTGAGGACCGCGGCCGGCAGCGGCTCCAGCTTCGCCAGCATCTCCCGGATCTGGTCCGACATCCCCGGGCACTGGGCGCGCGGGTTGGGGTCCGGCACCCCGGCGAGCAGGAAGAGGTGGGTGCGCTCGTTCGGGTCCAGCATCAGGGCCCGGGCGATGGAGTCGGCCACCTGCGCGGAGATCTGGATCTCCCGGGCCTGCTCGAGCCAGGTGTACCAGGTCACCCCTACCGCGGCGAGCTGCGCCACCTCCTCGCGCCGCAGCCCGGGGGTGCGGCGGCGGCGGCCGGGCGGGAGTCCGACCTGCTCGGGGGAGATCCGTTCACGGCGGCTGCGGAGGAAGGAAGCGAGCTCGCTCCGCGCGGCGGCGCTGGGAGACGTCATACCTCCAGGGTGCCTGACGTCCCAAACCATTGCCAGGTGGTCGCGATACCTGGATAAACGCTCTCTGGTACCCCCCTGGGAACAAGGTCATCGTGGCATACGTGACCGATCACATCGAAGCCCCCGTCTCCGCCGACCTCCGTTCCCGCGCCCAGGTGCGACCCCGCGTCATCCGGGTCGGCACCGGCGACCCGGCACCGGCCGCGAGAACCACGCCACCGGCCGCCGAGGCACCGCCCGGCCCCACCGCGCCGGCGCTCGGCCCGCTGGGCCTGTTCACCGTGCTGCTGGGCGCGGCACTGCCGCTCATCGACTTCTTCATCGTCAACGTTGCCCTGCCCGCCATCGAGACCGACCTCGACGCGGGGGCCGCCGTGCTGGAGCTGGTCGTGGCCGGCTACGGCGTGGCGTACGCCGTGCTGCTGGTGCTCGGCGGCCGGCTCGGCGACTCCTTCGGCCGCCGCCGGCTCTTCCTCGCCGGCATGGCGGCCTTCGGCCTGACCTCGCTCGCCTGCGGCCTGGCGCCCGACGCCTGGGTGCTGGTGGGCGCCCGCGTCGCGCAGGGTGCGGCGGCCGCGCTGATGCTGCCCCAGGTGCTGGCCACCATCCACTCCGCGACCACCGGCCACCGCAGGGCCAAGGCGCTGAGCCTGTACGGCGCGACCGCGGGCCTGTCCATGGTCGCGGGCCAGATCCTCGGCGGCGTCCTGGTCGCCGCGGACATCGCGGGCACCGGCTGGCGCGCGGTCTTCCTGGTCAACGTGCCGGTCGCGGCGGCCGGGCTGCTGCTCGCGGTGCGCTCGGTGCCGGAGACCCGTTCCGACCGCCCCGCGCCGGTCGACCGGCCGGGCACCCTGCTGCTGGCGGTGTCGCTGGTGACCCTGCTGGTGCCGCTGACCGAGGGCCGGGCGGCCGGCTGGCCGGCGTGGACGTGGGTGTCGCTGGCCGTCTTCCCGTTCGCGGCCCTGGCGTTCTTCCTGGTCGAGCGGCGGGCCGACCGGGCCGGGCGGATCCCGCTCGTGCCGCCGAGCCTGTTCGCGCTCACCGGGATGCGCCGGGCGCTGCCGCTGCTGGTGCCGTTCTCCATCGGCTTCGGCGGCTTCATGTTCGTGATCGCGGTCGCCCTGCAGCAGGGCCTGCGGTACGGACCGGTGGAGGCGGGCACCACGCTCGTGCCGATGGCCGTGGCGTTCTTCCTGGCCTCGCTGGCCGGGCCACGCCTGGTGGGCCGGTACGGCGGGCGCGTGGTCACCGCGGGAGGCGTGCTGCAGGGCGTCGGCGTCGCGGTGCTGGCGCTGACCGTGGCCCGCAGCTGGGAACCCGGGATGACGGCGTGGGCCCTGCTGCCGGGTGTGGCGATCGCCGGCCTCGGCCAGGGGTTGCAACTGCCGGTGCTGTTCCGGCTGGTGCTCGCGGACGTACCGGCCGAGCGGGCCGGCGTGGGCAGCGGGGTCATGGTCACCACCCAGCAGTCGGCGCTGGCCCTGGGCGTGGCCACCCTCGGCACGCTCTTCCTCGCCCTGGTCCCCTCGCACGGGACGCGGGAGGCACTGGTCACGGTGCTGGTCGTGCAGCTCGCCGCAGTGGTCGTGACGGCGCTCGCCAGCCTGCGGCTGCCGCGCCAGGTGGCCTGAGGGGCCGCGGGGCCGGACCGGCCCGTACCGAGGAGACCGCATGACAGCCATGCACTGACAGATATTGAAATCTGTCAGTGCATGTGTCACTGTTGTCAGCATCCCCGCACGACCTCCTCATCCCGACCAAGGAGTCCCCTTGCAGAACCGCACCCTCGGTTCCACCGGCCCCTCCGTCTCCGCGCTCGGCCTCGGCGCCATGGGCATGTCCGCCCTGTACGGCGACGCCGACCGCGGCGAGTCGATCGCCACGATCCACGCCGCCCTCGACGCGGGCGTCACGCTGATCGACACCGGCGACTTCTACGGCATGGGCCACAACGAGATGCTCATCGGCGAGGCCCTGCGCGCGGCCTCCCCTGCCGACCGCGAGAAGGCGCTGATCAGCGTCAAGTTCGGCGCCCTGCGCGGCCCCGACGGCACGTGGCTGGGCTACGACGGCCGCCCCCAGGCCGTCAGGAACTTCGCCTCGTACTCGCTGCAGCGCCTGGGCACCGACCACATCGACGTCTACCGCATCGCCCGGGTCGACCCCGCCGTCCCGATCGAGGAGACCGTCGGCGCCATCGCGGAGCTCGTCCAGGCCGGTTACGTGCGCCACATCGGCCTGTCCGAGGTCGGCGCCGCCACCCTGCGCCGGGCCGCGGCCGTGGCCCCGATCAGCGACCTGCAGATCGAGTACTCGCTGATCTCCCGCGGCATCGAGGACGAGATCCTGCCCACCGCCCGCGAGCTGGGCATCGGCGTCACGGCGTACGGCGTGCTGTCCCGCGGTCTGATCAGCGGCCACTTCACCCGTGACCGGCAGCTGGCCGGCAACGACTTCCGCGCGATGAGCCCCCGCTTCCGGGGCGAGAATCTGGAGCACAACCTCGGGCTGGTGGAGGCGCTGCGCAAGATCGCGGAGCAGAAGGGCGTCACGGTCGCCCAGACCGCCATCGCCTGGGTGCTGGCCCGCGGCGAGGACATCGTCCCGCTGGTCGGCGCCCGCACCCGCGAGCGGCTGGCCGAGGCCCTGGGCGCGCTGGACGTGACCCTCGACGCGGCCGACCTGGCGGCGATCGAGACCGCGGTCCCGGCCGACGCGGCCGCGGGCGAGCGCTACCCGGAGTCCCAGATGGCACACCTGGACAGTGAGCAGCGGCACTGACCGGCACCCGCCCGGCCCTGGGAGAATGACGACCATGCCACCCGAGACGCTGACCGCCGAACGCATCCTGGAGACCACGGAGGAGGTGCTGCGCCGTTACGGCCCGGCCAAGGCGACCGTGGTCGACGTGGCGCGGGCCCTCGGGGTCAGCCACGGCAGCGTCTACCGGCACTTCCGCACCAAGGCCGCGCTGCGGGAGGCGGTCACCCAGCGGTGGCTGGACCAGGCGCACGCGGAGCTGACGGCGATAGCGCAGGACGACGGCCGCCCTGGGCCGCAGCGGCTGCGCGCCTGGCTGGAGGCGCTGTTCGCGGCCAAACGGCGCAAGGCGGGCGGCGATCCCGAGCTGTTCGCCACGTACATGGCGCTCACCGTCGAGCACAGCTCGGTGGTCGCCCAGCACGTCGCCGTCATGGTCGGGCTCCTCGCGCGGATCGTCCGGGACGGTGTGACCGCCGGCGAGTTCGCCGCCGGTGACCCCGACGCCGCCGCGCAGGCGGTGTGGGACGCCACCGTCCGCTTCCACGACCCGGCGTACGCCGCCGAGTGGTTCGCCCCGGGCATCGACGCCGCGTTCTCCGCGGTCAACGACCTGATCCTGCGCGGCCTGGAGGCCTGAGCGCCCCGCCGCGCGGACGCACGAAGGCGCCCGGCCACCCCTCTGGGGGTGACCGGGCGCCTTTCGCGTACGTCCGGGTCCGGACCTAGCAGCCGAGCAGCCGGCCGCCGAGGTAGGCCTCGACCTGGTCGAGCGAGACGCGCTCCTGCTTCATGGTGTCGCGCTCGCGCACGGTGACCGCGTTGTCCTCGAGGGTGTCGAAGTCGACGGTCACGCAGAACGGGGTGCCGATCTCGTCCTGGCGGCGGTAGCGGCGGCCGATGGCGCCGGCGTCGTCGAACTCGATGTTCCAGTGGCGGCGCAGGTCGGCCGCGAGGCCCTTGGCCTTCGGCGAGAGCTGCGGGTTGCGCGACAGCGGCAGGACGGCGACCTTGACCGGCGCCAGGCGCGGGTCGAGGCGCATGACGGTGCGCTTCTCCATCACGCCCTTGGCGTTCGGGGCCTCGTCCTCGTTGTACGCGTCGAGCATGAAGGCGAGCATGGCGCGGTTGAGACCCGCCGCGGGCTCGATGACGTACGGGAAGTAGCGCTCACCGGCCTCCTGGTCGAAGTACGACAGGTCCTGGCCGCTGGCCTGGCTGTGGGCCTTGAGGTCGTAGTCCGTGCGGTTGGCGATGCCCTCGAGCTCGGAGTATTCGGTGCCGCCGAAGTTGAAGCGGTACTCGATGTCGACGGTGCGCTTGGAGTAGTGGGACAGCTTCTCCTTGGCGTGCTCGTACCAGCGCATGTTCTCCTCGCGCATGCCGAGGCCCCGGTACCAGTCCCAGCGCTGCTGCATCCAGTACTCGTGCCAGGTCTCGTCCTCGCCCGGCTTGACGAAGAACTCCATCTCCATCTGCTCGAACTCGCGGGTCCGGAAGATGAAGTTGCCGGGCGTGATCTCGTTGCGGAAGGACTTGCCGGTCTGGGCGATGCCGAACGGCGGCTTGCGGCGCGAGGTCGTCTGCACCTGGGAGAAGTTGGTGAAGATGCCCTGTGCCGTCTCCGGGCGCAGGTAGGCCACGGCGCCCGAGTCCTGGGTCGGGCCCAGGTGGGTGGAGAGCAGCCCGGAGAACTGCTTGGGCTCGGTGAAGGTGCCCTTGTTGCCGCAGTTGGGGCAGTTGAGGTCGGTCAGGCCGTTGGCCGGCAGGTGGCCGTGCTTGGCCTCGTACGCCTCCTCCAGGTGGTCGGCACGGTAACGCTTGTGACAGGAGGTGCACTCGGTGAGCGGGTCGGTGAACGTGGCGACGTGACCGGAGGCCTCCCAGACCTCGCGGGCCAGGATCACCGAGGAGTCCAGGCCGACCACGTCCTCCCGGGAGGTGACCATCGCACGCCACCACTGGCGCTTGATGTTCTCCTTCAGTTCGACGCCCAGCGGCCCGTAGTCCCAGGCGGCCTTCTGGCCGCCGTAGATCTCGCTGCAGGGGAAAACGAAGCCACGGCGCTTGCTCAGGCTGACGATGGTGTCGATCTTGTCGGCGGCCACGGTGCTCTCTTCAGACGACGAAGCGGTCGGTGGGATCCGCCGGGTCGCGTGCGGTCCGGCGAATACCTCAGATTACCGGCGGGTGCGGGGCCCGTATCAAATCGGTTCCGCAGTCCGGGGGCGCCGGGTCAGGTCACTACTGAGCCAATTGACAATCGTTTCCAATTTTGTTGAAAATGGGTGTCATGAACATAGGTCGTGCTCTGGTCCCCCTCGCCGCCGTCGCCGGGCTGGTCGCCCTCTCCGCCTGTTCCACCGCGGGTGGGGGCGGGGCCGACGGCAGGGTCAAGGTCACCGCCTCCTTCTACCCGATGCAGTTCCTGGCCGAGCAGATCGGCGGCGGGCACGTCGACGTGACCGGACTGACCAAGCCCGGGACCGAACCGCACGACCTGGAGCTCACCCCCCGGCAGACCGGCGAGCTGGGCGAGTCGGACGTCATCGTCTACCTCAAGGGCCTGCAGCCCGCCGTCGACGACGCGATAGCCCAGTCCGGCGTGGCGAACACCGTCGACGCCGCCGCGCTGACCCCGCTGGAGGACCACGGCACCGAGGTCGACGGCCACGACCACAGCACCGGGGACAACCACACCGGGCACGAGGACGGAGAGGACGCGGGCGCCGACCCGCACGTCTGGCTCGACCCGGTCCGCTACGCCCAGGTCGCCGAAGGCGTCGGCAAGGCCCTCGCCAAGGCCGACCCGGACCACGAGGCGACCTACGGGAAGAACACCGCCGCGCTGGTGAAGAAGCTCGACGCGCTGAACACCGACTTCCAGGACGGGCTGGGGAACCGCACCTCGGACACCTTCATCACCACCCACGCGGCCTTCGGCTACCTCGCCGAGCGCTACGGGCTGGTCGAGGAGGCGATCAGCGGCATCGACCCGGAGTCCGAGCCCAGCGCCGCCCGGATGAAGACGCTGCACACCCTCGCCGAGGACAAGGGCGTCAGCACCGTATTCTTCGAGACGCTCGCCAGCGACCGGACCGCCAGGACCCTCGCGGGCGACCTCGGCCTGAAGACCGCGGTGCTCGACCCCATCGAGGGCATCACCGACAGGTCCGCGGGCCGCGACTACTTCGAGGTCCAGCACAGCAACCTTCAGGCCCTGCGCTCGGCGCTCGGCGCGAAGTGAGGCAACGATGACGGAGCCCGGTACGGAGGCTGGAATGGACACGGTCATATCGATGCGGGGGGCGACCGCCACCCTCGGCTCACGGCCGGTGCTGCGCGGCGTCGACCTGACCGTGCGGCGCGGGGAGGTCGTCGCGCTGCTCGGCGCCAACGGCTCGGGCAAGTCCACCGCGATCCGCGCCGTGGTCGGCCAGGTGCCGCTCACCGCGGGCGGTCTGGAGCTCTTCGGCACCCCGCTGAACCGGTTCCGCGACTGGGCCCGGATCGGCTACGTGCCGCAGCGCACCACGGCGGCCTCCGGCGTCCCCGCCACCGTGCGCGAGGTCGTCTCCGCCGGGCGGCTGGCCCGAACGAGGCTGGGCCTGCCCCGCAAGGCGGACCGCCGGGCCGTGGAGCGCGCCCTGGAGCTGGTCGGGATGGCCGACCGGGCCGGAGATCCGGTCGAGGCGCTCTCCGGCGGCCAGCACCAGCGGGTGCTCATCGCCCGCGCGCTGTCCGTCGAGCCCGAACTGCTGATCATGGACGAGCCGATGGCGGGCGTCGACCTCGCCAGCCAGGAGGTGCTCGCCGGGACGCTGCGCGAACAGGTCTCGGTGGGCACCACCGTGCTCCTGGTCCTGCACGAACTCGGACCGCTGGAGCCGCTGATCGACCGCGCGGTGGTGCTGCGCGACGGCTGCGTCGTCCACGACGGGCCCCCGCCGAAGGCCCAGGGGCAGCACGCGCTGCCCGGCCACGACCATGTCCACCCGCACGCCGGCCACGTGGCCGAGCCGATCCGGACGGGGCTGTTCTGATGGAGCTGTTCTCCTACGCCTTCATGCAGCGGGCGCTGATCGCCGCCGTCCTCGTCGGCATCACCGCCCCCGCGATCGGCATCTACCTCGTCCAGCGCCGCCAGGCCCTCATGGGCGACGGCATCGGCCACGTCGCCCTCACCGGTGTCGGCCTCGGCTTCCTGCTCAGCACCAACCCGGTGTGGATGGCGACGGCCGTGTCGGTCGCGGGCGCGATCGTCATGGAACTCATCCGCTGGTACGGCAGGACGCGCGGCGACATCGCGCTCGCCATGCTCTTCTACGGCGGCATGGCGGCCGGCGTGCTGTTCACCTCGCTCGCGCCGAACGGCTCCAACGCCAACCTGCTCACCTACCTGTTCGGCTCCATCACCACCGTCTCCCCCGAGGACATCACCGCGATCTGCCTGCTGGCCGGCTTCGTGGTGCTGGTCACCGTGGGCCTGCGACGGCAGCTGTTCGCGGTCTCCCAGGACGAGGAGTTCGCCCGGGTGACCGGTCTGCCGGTGCGGCTGCTCAACCTGCTGGTCGCCGTCACCGCGGCGGTCACGGTCACGGTCGCCATGCGGGTCGTCGGACTGCTGCTGGTCAGCGCGCTGATGGTGATCCCGGTCGCCGCCTCCCAGCAGATCGCCCGCAGCTTCGCCACGGCCTTCGCGCTGTCGGTCGTGATCGGCGTGGCGGTCGCCTTCTCCGGCACGGTCACCTCGTACTACGCCGACGTGCCCTCCGGAGCGACCATCGTGCTGCTGGCCATCGGTGTCTTCGTCACGCTGACGCTGCTGGCCGCGCCGCTGGCGAAAAAGCGTGCACGCCGTGCCGCGGAGGACGGGACACGGTGCACCCTGGAGGTACCCGCGGCGCGTCCCACCGAGGACGACGTCCGGGTATGAGCTCCAGGCCTGGCAGAATGACCGACCGAACCGACCGAGTAGGAGGCCACCGGTGACGACCGCCAAGCCCCCCGTCCGCGGACGATCGACCCGGCAGCGTGCCGCCGTCGCCGCGGCCCTCGCCGAGGTCGACGAGTTCCGCAGCGCCCAGGAACTGCACGACCTCCTCAAGCACCGGGGTGACTCGGTCGGCCTCACCACGGTCTACCGCACGCTGCAGTCCCTCGCCGACGCCGGCGAGATCGACGTCCTGCGCACCGGGGAGGGCGAGTCCGTCTACCGGCGCTGCAGCAGCGGCCACCACCACCACCTGGTCTGCCGCGTGTGCGGCAAGGCGGTCGAGGTCGAGGGTCCCGCGGTCGAGAAGTGGGCCGACACCATCGCCGAGGAGCACGGCTTCGTCGACGTCGCCCACACCGTGGAGATCTTCGGGACCTGCGCCGACTGCGCCGGCTGCGGCGGCCCCGCCGCGAACTGAACCGGGCCCCGCCCGCCGTCGTGCTCCTCCCGCCCCGCGGTCGTCCGTGGACGACCGCGGGGTGACTGCCGACTACTCCGTGTCCGCGTCGCCCGCCGCCGCCGGCGGCTGCTCGTTGGGCAGCGCGCCGCCGAAACGGCGGTCGCGGGAGGCGTACTCCAGGCACGCGCGCCACAGGTCGCGGCGGTCGAAGTCCGGCCAGAGGACGTCCTGGAAGACCATCTCGGCGTAGGCGGACTGCCAGATCAGGAAGTTGGAGGTGCGCTGCTCGCCGGAGGGGCGGACGAACAGGTCCACGTCCGGCATGTCCGGGTGGTACATGTACTTGGCGAGGGTCTTCTCGTTGACCTTGGAGGGATCGAGGCGACCCGCCTTTATGTCCTCGGCCAGGCGCGCCGCCGCGTCGGCGATCTCGGCGCGGCCGCCGTAGTTGACGCACATGTACAGCGTCATCGCGTCGTTGTCGCGGGTCATCTCCTCCGCGACCTGGAGCTCCTTGACGACCGACTTCCACAGCCGGGGCATGCGCCCGGCCCAGCGGATCCGGATGCCCATCTCGTGCATCTCGTCGCGGCGGCGGTGGATGACGTCCCGGTTGAAGTTCATCAGGAAGCGGACCTCGTCGGGCGAGCGCTTCCAGTTCTCGGTCGAGAAGGCGTACAGGGAGAGGTTCTTGACCCCCAGCTCCAGGCAGCCCTTGAGGACGTCCAGCACGACGGTCTCGCCGACCTTGTGCCCCTCGGTGCGGGGCAGGCCGCGCTCCTTGGCCCAGCGGCCGTTGCCGTCCATCACGATGGCCACGTGCTGGGGGACCAGCTCACCTGGGATCTTGGGGGGCTGCGCGCCGGATGGGTGCGGGTCGGGAGCCCGGTACTCGCGCCGGGGACGGCTCAGAATCCCGCGTACTGCCATGACCTTGCTCTCCACTTCCTGTGCCTCACGAGTTGGTGCTGCCGGGCCCGCCGGGTACCGCTACTTCTCGATGAAACGCAGACTGCGCAAGCCGCGCTCCAGATGCCACTGCAGATACGCCGCGACCAGTCCGCTGCCCTCCCGGCAGTGGCGCGGTTCGCACGCGTCGGCGGTCTCCCAGTCCCCTCCGAGCAACGCGCCGAGGAGTTCCAGTGACTCCAGTGAGGGTACGACGCTTCCGGCCGGGCGGCACTCGCCGCATACGACTCCTCCCGCACCGACCGAAAAGAACCGATTCGGGCCCGGCATCCCGCACTTCGCGCAGTCCCCGAAGCTGGGCGCGTAGCCGTTGACCGCCAGCGAGCGCAGCAGGAAGGCGTCGAGCACCAGACGCGGGTCGTGCTCACCGTCGGCGAGCGTGCGCAGGCCGCCGACCAGCAGCAGGTACTGCTGCACCGCCGGTTCGCCCTCGTGGTCGGTGAAGCGCTCGGCGGTCTCCAGCATCGCCGTGCCCGCGGTGTAGCGGGCGTAGTCGGTGACGATGCGGCTGCCGTAGGGGGCGATCGTCTCGCCCTGGGTGCACAGCGGCAGGCCGCGGCCGATCAGTTCGCCCCCGCGCGCGAAGAGCTGCACGTCCACGTGGGAGAACGGTTCCAGCCGCGCGCCGAACTTGGACTTCGTCCGCCGCACGCCGCGGGCCACCGCCCGCACCCGGCCGTGCCGGCGGGTGAGCAGGGTGATGATCCGGTCCGCCTCGCCCAGCTTCTGGGTGCGCAGCACGATGCCGTCGTCGCGGAACAGACTCATGCGCCCATTGTTCCGTACGCGGCGACCGGACCGGCCCGGGTCGTACGCTACGGCCCATGTCGATCACAGCCACCGTCGCCGTGCTGCTCATAGCGGCCCTCCACCTCTACATCCTGGTCCTGGAGATGTTCCTGTGGACCACCCCCCGCGCCAGGGGGGCCTTCGGGACCACCGCGGAGTTCGCGCAGGCGAGCAAGGCACTCGCGGCCAACCAGGGGCTCTACAACGGTTTCCTGGCCGCCGGGCTGGTGTGGGGCGCCGTGGCCGCCGACCCGGTGGGCTTCCAGGCCACGGTGTTCTTCCTCGTCTGCGTGGCGGTCGCCGGGCTGTACGGCGCCGCGACCGCGAGCCGCCGCATCCTCTTCGTGCAGACCGTGCCGGCCCTCGTCGCCCTGGCCCTGGTGCTGGTGGCCCGCTGATGGACTCCGTCACCCACCGCATCACCGCGGCCGGCCCCGACGGCACCGCCCTGGAGGTGCTGCACGGCTACGCGGACCGCGGGCGGCGGACGCTGGGCGCGACGGTGCGGACCGTGCTCGCCTGCTTCGCCGTCGCCGCCGCGATCCTGGTCCGGGCGGTCAGCCGCTGAGCCCCGCCGTCCCGCCGGGCGCGACCAGCCCCGACTCGTAGGCCGTAATCACCAACTGGGCGCGGTCGCGGGCGCCGAGCTTGCCCATGATCCGGCTGACGTGCGTCTTGGCGGTGAGCGGGCTGAGGCCCAGCGCCTCGGCGACCTCCGTGTTGTTCAGGCCCCGCGCGACGAGGGTGAGCACCTGCCGCTCCCGTGCGGACAGCGCGGCGAGACGTTCCGGGGCCGGCCCGCCCGGCGGCGGGCCCTCCGGGAGGCGCAGCACCCGGGCGATGAGCCGCGCGGTCGGCCCCGGCGAGAGCAGCGCCTCGCCCGCGGCGACCGTGCGGATGGCGTCGAGGAGGTCGGCGGGACGGGTGTCCTTGACGAGGAAGCCACTGGCCCCGGCGCGCAGTGCGGGGACGACGTGGTCGTCGCTGTCGTAGGTGGTGAGCACCAGCACCCGGACCCCGGCCAGGTCGTCGTCGGCGGCGATCAGCCGGGTGGCCTCGATGCCGTCGAGGTCGGGCATGCGGATGTCCATGATCACCACGTCGGCGCGGCCGGCGCGGGCCGCCGCCACGGCTTCGCGCCCGGTGGCCGCGTGCCCGACGACCTGCATGTCGGGGGCGGACTCGACGAGCATCGCGAAGGCCTCACGGACCAGGGTCTGGTCGTCGGCGAGCAGGACGCGGATCATGCCGTGCCCCCCGCGAACGGCAGAACGGCGGCCACCTGGAAACCGCCCTCGGGCCGGGGCCCGGCGGTCAGCGTGCCGCCGACGCTGCGGGCGCGCTCGCGCATGCCGATGAGGCCGTAGCCGGCGGCGGGCACGGTCTCCGCCGGGCCGGCGTCCGCGGGGGGCCTCGGGGGTGCCACGGCGCGCCAGGGCCGCCATCGGGCGTCGGGGCGGTCCGGTTCGTGCTCGGCCTCCGTCCCCGGGCAGGGGCCGTCGTCGGTGACGGCGATCCGCAGGGCGGCGCCGCGGTCCGGGTCGGTGCCGAGTTCCACCCCGACCCGGACCGAGGTGCCCCCGGCGTGCCGTACGGCGTTGGTGAGGGCCTCCTGCACGATGCGGTAGGCGGCCGCCCCGATCGCCGGGGGCACCCCGTCCGCGCCGGCCGCGACGGCCAGTTCCACCCGGGCGCCGGCGGCCTCGGCGGAGCGGGCCAGGTCGGCCACGGCCGCCAGGCCCGGCAGCGGGCCGCGCTCGTCGTCGCCGCGCAGCACCTGGAGGGTGGCGCGCAGTTCGGCGCGGGCGTCGCGGCAGGTGCCGGCGATGCTGTCGAGGGCGCCGGCGACGGCCGTGCGGTCCAGCCGGTCGGGGTCGGCGAGCAGGACGTGCGCGGCGACCGAGGTCTGCACGCCGATGAGGGTGATGCTGTGAGCGAGCAGGTCGTGCAGGTCGCGGGCGATCCGCAGCCGCTCCTCGGCGACGCGCCGGGCCGCCTCCTCCTCGCGGGTGCGTTCGGCGCGTTCGGCGCGCCCGACGATGGCGGCCACGTACTTGCGGTGGATGCGCACCGCCTCGCCGGTCAGCGCCACCGCCACCACCCAGCCGCCGCTGCGCAGCATGTCGGTCGCCGCGTGCCGGTCGGGTGTCGCCGACATCACCCCGACCATGATCGCGACGACCGCCGCCACGGTGAGGTACGTCCGCGGCGGCGGCCCGGCGACCGCCAGCGAGTAGATCGCCACCATGCTCGCCGGGACCACGGCCAGGTGGAGGTTGTCCATGGCGTGGTACGGGGCGACGGCCGCGACCGTGACGAGCATCACGGTCATCGGCCACCGCCGCCGGACGGCCAGCACCAGCGCGGTGACCACCAGCAGCGCCCAGCCCGCCGCGTCCGGGCGGTGCCCCTGCCCGGACGGCAGGAGGGCGCCCATGGCGCTCTGGAGCGCGAGCACGCCCACGGCGAGGGCGGCGTCCTTGTGCGCACGGACGGCGGGCGGGAGGGGCGGCGGCTTCGGCACGGCTCCATCTTCCGTTACGGGGTCGGCGGCGTGACAGACCGGTTCACGGGCCGGCTCACGGGCCCGTACGCGGCCGGCTCAGCCGGCCCGGCCACCAGAGCCGCTCGCGCAGCGCCACGCTCGCGGAGGTCACCAGGTAGGTGCGGACGAGGAAGGTGTCCAGCAGGACGCCCACGGCGATGACGAAGCCCATCTCGACCAGCGACACCAGCGGCATGTTGACCAGGACCGAGAACGTGGCCGCCAGCACCAGCCCGGCCGAGGCGATCACCCCGCCCGTGGTGCGCAGCGCGGTGACGGCCGCGGCGGCCGGCGCGGCCCCCGCCAGCGACTCCTCGCGCATCCGGTGCATGAGGAAGATGCCGTAGTCGACGCCGAGCGCCACGAGGAAGACGAACGACAGCAGCGGCAGCCCCGGGTCCGTGCCCTCGAAGCCGAACAGCGGCCCGAAGACCAGCCCGCCGATGCCCAGCGCGGCGCCCCACACCGCGATCACGGCCACCACGAGCAGCAGCGGCCCGACCAGGCTGCGCAGCAGCACCACGAGGATCAGCAGCACGGCCGCCAGGACGAGCGGCACGACGACCCGGCGGTCGCGGGAACTGGTGGCGGCCAGGTCGGCCTGCTGGGCACCGGGCCCGCCGACGTGGGCGCCGTAGGGGCCGTCCAGCTCCGCGCGCAGGGCGTGGATGGTCGCGGTCTCGCCGGGCGACTCGGGCGGCGCCTGCGCGGTCACCGACACCTCCGTCCAGCCGCCGCCGCTGCGCCCGCGTTCGGCGGACGCGACCCCTTCGGTGCCCCGGACCGCGGCCAGCACCTCGCCGGCCCGGCCGGTGGGTGCCATGACGGTGATCGGCTGGGCGGAGCGGCCGGGGTCGGCCTCGGCGAGGATGCGCATGGCGGCGACCGACTCCGGGGCGCTGGTGAAGGCGTCGTCGTTCTTCAGGCTGCCGGGCAGGGCCAGGGTCCCGAGCGCCAGCGCCCCGAGCAGCACCGCGCCACCCGCGAGCACGGCCAGCGGACGGCGTGCGGCCGAGCCGCCCATCGCCGCGAACAGGCCGCGCGGACGCGGCACTTCACTGCCGTACGCCGGGACCAGCGGCCAGAAGACCCGGCGGCCCAGCAGCACCAGCAGCGCGGGCAGCAGGGTCGTCATCGCCAGGAGCGCGCACAGCACCCCGACCGCGGCGATCGGGCCCATGCCCCGGCTGCTGTTGAGGTCGGCGGCGAGCAGGCACAGCAGCCCCGCGGCGACGGTCCCGGAGGAGGCCAGGATCGCGGGCCCGCAGCCGCGCAGCGCGGCGCGCATGGCGTCGTACGGGCGCGGCACGCGCCGCAGTTCCTCGCGGTAGCGGGAGACCAGCAGCAGCGCGTAGTCGGTGCCGGCGCCGAAGACCAGGATGGTCATCACACCCTGGCTCTGGCCGGTGACGGTGACGCCGAAGGCCTGGTGGAGTCCGTAGACCCCGGCCATCGCGGCGGCGTCGGCCACGCCCGCGACGAGCAGGGGCAGCAGCCACAGCAGCGGGCTGCGGTAGATGAGGATCAGCAGGACGGCGACGACGGCCACCGTGGTGTAGAGCAGCGGCCCGTCGAGGGAGGAGTACACCTCCTTCATGTCGGTGTTGAGCGCGCCGGGGCCGCCCACGTGGGCGGTCAGCCCGTCGCCGCCCTCGGCCCGGTCGCGGACGTCGGTGACGAAGGCGTTCCTGGCCGCGTCGTCCTGGCCCGGCCCGGTGCTCGCCACGGGGTACATCAGCGTGTCGCCGTGCGACAGGACGGCGTGCGGCGTGCCACCCGTGAGCCGGTGCGCCCGCGCGATGCCGGCGATCTGGGCGGCCGCCTTGTCGCGGTCGGCGGCGGTCAGCCCGCCGTCGCGGTGGTAGACGACCACGAGTTCGGTGGCCTCGCCGCCGGGCAGCGCGTCCTGGAGCCGGGCGACCTGCGTGGAGTCGGCGCTGACCGGGAGGTAGTCCACCGCCCGGTTCTGCTGCGCGTCGGCGAGCTTGCCGGCCAGCGGGCCGGCCAGCGCCAGTACGGCGATCCACAGCGCGAGCACCGCCCAGGGGAGCGCGCGGGCGCCCCGGCTCCGCCCCCGTCCTCGGGTCGGCGGCGGCGCGGCGGCCGGTGTGGTCTCAGTGGTCGGGGCCCCCATCATGGGCCTCCCTCCGGGCCGGTGGTCTGGTCCTTTCCAGACTTCCGGCGCGGGGGCGCCTTTTCGTCGGGCCCGGGACCGAGCCCGGCGTTACTGCCCGGGGTGCGGTGCGGGCCCCGTTACTCCCCGGGGAGTACGCCCGGCGGTGGCGGTCAGGGGCGGCCCGTCAGGACGGCGTGCGGGCCGCGGCCTCCAGGATGCGTTCGGTGTCCTCGCCGACGAGGCCGAGGCAGCGGCCGACGGCGCCGAGGACCTCCCGCTCGGCGGGCAGGTAGGGGCCGTCGGCGAGGGCGATGAGGGCGCCCTGGACCAGGATGTGCTCGCGGCCCTGGGGGGCGAGGTGGCGGGAGAGGGGGCCCAGGGCCTCGTGGAGCTCGATGGACAGCCAGCTGCCGCAGCCGTCGAGGGCGTCCGCGAGCCCGTCGGCGTCCAGGGCGTCGGAGGCGCCGGGGAAGCGGCCCTCGTCGGCGACGATGGCCGCGAGCAGGCCGAGCAGCTGGTCCTCGGTGCAGTCGGTGAACCCGGCCGAACGGACCGCGCCGACGGCGGCCTCGCGGGCGCCGCGCCCCATGGCGCCGCCCGCGGTGAGCACGGCGAGGGCGACGGTGTGGACGGCGTCGCGGAGCATGGCGGAGAAGACGGTGGTGGTGGGCTGCTCCAGGGCCTCGGGCCCGCGGTGTGCGCGGCACACCACGCACTCCACGACCGTGCCGGCCGAGCCGCGCGGCAGGAGGGGCAGGCCCAGCAGGGTCAGCCGCCGGGTGCCGGTGCGCCGCCGGTAGCCGCGGTCGCCGCCGCAGCCGGCGCAGAAGAACTCCCCGTCACCTTCGGTGTGCCAGACCGTCCGCACGCCCAAGATGCACAAGCCCTTGATGTGGAGCACTTCGCACCCTCCGGCCGCCATCCCGATTTACACCGGTTCGTCCCTTTACGCGCCGTACGCGTGGGTAACGCTCCGGCAACGGCGCCGTAATGACGTGATGTTAGCCACATGAGCGGCGCGTAGTCAGTACCACGTGAGGGCCGAATACGAGAACCGGCCACGGCGCCCGCTCGGGCGCCGTGGCCGGTTCACCGTGCTGTGACTAGCGGGCCGCGCGGTTGACGGCGGAGACGACCGCCTTCAGCGAGGCGCGGGTGGTGTTGCCGTCGATGCCGATGCCCCACAGGACCTGGCCGTCGATGGCGCACTCGATGTACGAGGCGGCCTGGGCGCTGGCGCCCTCGCTCATGGTGTGCTCGGTGTAGTCCAGCAGGCGGGCGTCGACCCCGACCGAGGCCAGCGCGTCGAAGAACGCGGAGATCGGGCCGTTGCCGGTACCGGTCAGGACCGTCTCCGCGCCGTCCACGACCGCCTCGACGGTCAGGGTGTCGGTGCCGTCGCTGCTGGTCGAGGTCTGCGCCGAGCGCAGCGCGACGCGGCCCCAGGCGTTCTCCGGGGTGGGCAGGTACTCGTCCTCGAAGATCGCCCAGATCTCCTTCGGGGTGACCTCGCCGCCCTCGGCGTCGGTCTTCGCCTGGATGATCTTCGAGAACTCGATCTGCATGCGGCGCGGCAGGTCCAGCTTGTGGTCGTTCTTCAGGACGTACGCGACGCCGCCCTTGCCGGACTGCGAGTTCACGCGGATGACGGCCTCGTAGGAGCGGCCGACGTCCTTGGGGTCGATCGGCAGGTACGGGACCGCCCACTCCAGATCGTCGACTGTCACACCCGGGCCCTGGGCGGCCGCGTCGGCCTCCATGGCGTCGAACCCCTTCTTGATGGCGTCCTGGTGGGAGCCGGAGAAGGACGTGTAGACCAGGTCGCCCACGTACGGGTGGCGCGGGTGGACCTCCATCTGGTTGCAGTACTCGGCGGTGCGGCGGACCTCGTCGATCTGGGAGAAGTCGATCATCGGGTCCACGCCCTGGCTGAACAGGTTCATGCCCAGGGTGACCAGGTCGACGTTGCCGGTGCGCTCGCCCTGGCCGAACAGGCAGCCCTCGATGCGGTCGGCGCCGGCCATCAGCGCCAGTTCGGCGGCGGCCACGGCCGTGCCGCGGTCGTTGTGCGGGTGGACCGACAGGCACACGTACTCGCGGCGCGACAGGTTCCGCGACATCCACTCGAAGCGGTCCGCGTGGGTGGAGGGCGTGGAGCGCTCCACGGTCGCGGGCAGGTTCAGGATGATCTCGCGGCCCTCCTCGGGCTGCCAGACGTCCATCACCGACTCGCAGACCTCCAGCGCGAAGTCCAGCTCGGTGTCGGTGAAGATCTCCGGGCTGTACTGGTAGCCGAAGACGGTCTCGTCGCCCAGGATCTTGTCCGCGTACTCCATGACCAGCCGCGTGCCGTCCACGGCGATCTGCCGGATCTGCTCCTTGGAGCCGCGGAAGACCACCCGGCGGAAGGTCGGGGCGGTCGCGTTGTACAGGTGCACGGTCGCGCGCGCCGCGCCGCGCAGGGACTCCACGGTCCGCTCGATCAGTTCCTCGCGGGCCTGGGTCAGTACGGAGATGGTGACGTCGTCGGGGATCGCGCCCTCTTCGATGATGGAGCGCACGAAGGCGAAGTCGGTCTCGCCCGAGGCGGGGAAGCCGACCTCGATCTCCTTGTAGCCCATCGTCACCAGCAGGTCGAACATCGCGCGCTTGCGGGCCGGTGACATCGGGTCGATCAGCGCCTGGTTGCCGTCCCGCAGGTCGGTCGACAGCCAGCGGGGCGCCTTGGTGATCCGCCGGTCCGGCCAGGTGCGGTCCGGGATCTCCACGGCCTCGTACGGCTTGTACTTGTGGACCGGCATCGCGGTCGGGCGCTGGCGCACCGTCGCGGCGGTGATGGGCGTGGGGCGGCCGACGGCGTTCGGGGTGGACATCTGCGGGGGTGCTCCTCGGTTGCGGCTGTGGAGGCGGCCGACCGGCGCTGGTGCAACGCCAAACCCCGCGGGGAGGGAGTCGACCTGGACTACAGGCCCTCGCCGCGGCAGCTAAGAAGAAGCAGCCCGAAACGCATGATGCTGTCGACCATAACCGAGCCCCCGGGGACCCTGCAGCCGCTGCGGCGTTCTTCTCAGTATGCAAGACCGCCCGTGATGACATGAAAAACGTACATCTTCCCCCCTTTTCGTGGATCATGGTCACACCTAGTGACAGACAGTGAGCACCGTGCCACATTGCCCTGCATGGAGCAGACACCTGTTTTCTGCACGATCGTGCCGCCGCACGTCCTCGACAAGGTCGCCCGCAACGAGGACCGCGCACTCGCCGAGCCCGCCCGCCGCACCCTGGAACGCGACGCCGCGGAGCGCACCCGCCGCCGGCTGACCACCGTCATCGGGGCCCTCCCGGTGATCGGGGCGGAGCCGTCGGACCGGCCGCGCCGCACGATCAGCGACGCGCAGCACCGCACGGACCTGCCGGGGCGGAAGGTCCGCGGCGAGGGCGACCCCGCCACGGCCGACGACACCGTCAACCGGGCCTACGACGGACTGGGGGCGACCTTCGAGCTCTTCCTGACGGCGTACGGCCGCCACTCCATCGACGACGCCGGGCTGCCGCTGGACGCCACCGTCCACTACGACCGCGACTACAACAACGCCTTCTGGAACGGCGAGCAGATGGTCTTCGGGGACGGCGACGGGGAGATCTTCCTCGACTTCACGCTCCCCCTCGACGTCATCGGCCACGAACTGACCCACGGCGTCACCCAGTACACCGCCAACCTCGACTACTTCGGCCAGTCCGGCGCCCTCAACGAGTCGATGTCGGACGTCTTCGGCTCGCTCATCAAGCAGCACGCGCTCGGCCAGACCGCCGAGCAGGCCGACTGGCTGATCGGCGCCGGACTGCTCGCCCCTCGCGTCACGGGCGTGGCGCTGCGCTCCATGAAGGCCCCCGGCACGGCCTACGACGACGACGTCCTCGGCAAGGACCCGCAGCCCGGCCACATGGACGCCTACGTCCGCACCTCGCGGGACAACGGGGGCGTGCACATCAACTCCGGCATCCCCAACCGGGCGTTCCACCTGCTGGCCGTCGCGCTGGGCGGCAACGCCTGGGAGCGGGCCGGGCTGATCTGGTACGACGTGCTGACCGGCGGCGCGCTGTCGCCCAGGGCGACGTTCGCCGAGTTCGCCCAGGCGACGGTCGCCTCGGCCGCCGGGCGCTTCGGTGAGGGCGAGGAACACGCGGCGGTGGTGAAGGCGTGGTCGGAGGTCGGCATCCCGACCGCCGTGAACGGCACCGACGTGCCGCGCCAGTCGCCGGTCCCGGAAGGTGCGCGACCGCCCGCACAGGGGTAGACGTCCGCCATGCGCATACAGGTGATCCGCTCCGGCGGTTTCGCGGGGATCGAGCGCCGGGCCGTGCTGGAGACCGCCGGCCGGCCCGACGCCTTCCGTCTGCACGCCCTGGCCCGCGACGTCCTCGCCGCGGGCCCGGCCGCGCCCCCGCAGGGCGTACCGGACGGTTTCCGGTACGAGATCACGGTGGACGGCCGCACGGTGCACTGCGCCGACCCGCGGCTGACGGAGGAACAGCGCGAACTGGTCCAACTGGTGCTGAAGGAGGGCGCGTAGCCGATGAGCGGGCACACGACCGGGCTGCGCAGCCTGACCGACGAGGTGACCGTCCCCGAACTGCCGGTGCGGGGACGGCTGCCGCGGTGGCTCGACGGGGTCCTGCTGCGCAACGGCCCCGCCCTCTTCGAGGCCGGGGAGCGCCGCTACCGGCACTGGTTCGACGGCCAGGCGATGCTCCACCGGTTCGCGATCGAGGACGGCCGGGTCTCCTACGCCAACCGCTTCCTGGACGTCCCGAGCAGCCGTACCGCCCGGCACGAGGGCCGCATCGGCTACCAGGAGTTCGCCACCGACCCCTGCCGCTCGCTCTTCGCCCGGGTGCTCACCCCGTTCCTCCGCCAGCCCTCGGGGAACGCCAACGTCAGCGTCGCCCGCTTCGGCGAACGCTTCGTCGCGCTGACCGAGACCCCGATGCCGGTGGAGTTCGACCCGAGGACGCTGGAGACGGTCGGCGTCGTCGGCTACGAGGACGCGCTGGCCGGTCAGTGGACCACGGCGCACCCGCACCAGGACCCGGTCACCGGCGAACTGGTCAACTTCGTGGCGCACTTCGCGCGGCGCAGCGAGTACCGCGTCTACCGCCAGTCCTCCGACGGCACGGCCCGCCGCAGGCTCCTGGGCAGCCTGCCCGTCACCCGGCCCGGCTACATGCACAGCTTCGCGATCACCGACCGCCATGTGGTGCTCGTGGAGTTCCCGCTCGTCGTCAACCCGCCGGCACTGCTGCTCAGCGGCCGGCCCTTCATCGAGAACTACCGCTGGCGCCCGGAGCGCGGCACCCGCTTCATCGTCATGGACCGCAGGGACGGCACCGTCCGCCGCGTCGCCAAGGGCCCGGCCTTCTTCGCCTTCCACCACGTCAACGCCTTCGAGGACGGCGACGCGCTGGTGCTGGACCTGTGCGCCTACGAGGACCCGTCCGTCATCGACGCCCTCTACCTCGACCGGCTGCGCGACGGCGGCGGCGTCCCGCAGGCCCGGCCCACGCGGTACCGGATCGGCGGGGACGGCGCGGTGACGGGCGAGCGGCTCGGCGAGGAGCCGATGGAGCTCCCCCGCATCGACTACGGGCGGTGCAACGGACGCCCCTACCGCTTCGCGTACGGCGTCGGCAGCCGCGACGGGCGGGGCGAGCACTTCACCGACCAGCTGGTGCGGCTCGACACGGCCGACGGCGGCACCGTGACCTGGTCGCAGGAGGACTGCTATCCCGGGGAGCCCGTCTTCGTCGCTGCTCCGGAGGCCGGGGCGGAGGGCGAGGGCGTGGTGCTCTCCGTCGTCCTCGACGCCGCGGCCGGCTCGTCCTTCCTGCTGGTCCTGGACGCCGTCACGTTCCGCGAGCTGGCCCGCGCCGAGGTCCCGCACGCGGTGCCGTTCGGCTTCCACGGGATCTTCAGCGGCGGGGCCGCCGGGGGTGCGACGGCCTAGGCCCGGTCGCCCGGGCCGTGTCGTCCTAGAAGCCGAGCTTGCGCAGCTGCTTGGGGTCGCGCTGCCAGTCCTTGGCGACCTTCACGTGCAGGTCGAGGAAGACCGGCGTCCCGAGCAGCGCCTCGATGTGGCGGCGGGACTTGGTGCCGACCTCCTTCAGGCGGGAGCCCTTGGGGCCGATGATGATGCCCTTCTGGCTGGGGCGCTCGATGTAGATGTTGGCGTGCACGTCCAGCAGCGGCTTCTCCGCCGGGCGGCCCTCGCGCGGCAGCATCTCCTCGACCACGACGGCGATGGAGTGCGGCAGCTCGTCCCGTACGCCCTCGAGAGCGGCCTCGCGGATCAGCTCGGCGACCATGACCTGCTCGGGCTCGTCGGTGAGGTCGCCCTCCGGGTAGAGGGCCGGACCCTCCGGGAGCAGCGGGACGAGGAGGTCGGCCAGGAGCGAGACCTGCTTGTCGCCGACGGCGGAGACCGGGATGATCTCGGCCCACTCGATGCCCAGTTCGGTGCCGAGCAGGTCGATGGCGACCAACTGCTCGGCGAGGCGCTTGGAGTCCACCAGGTCGGTCTTGGTGACGATGGCGACCTTGGGGGTCTTGCGGACCTCGGCCAGCTCCTTGGCGATGTAGCGGTCACCGGGGCCGAGCTTCTGGTCGGCGGGCAGGCAGAAGCCGATCACGTCGACCTCGGCCCAGGTGGTGCGGACGACGTCGTTGAGCCGCTCTCCGAGCAGGGTGCGCGGCTTGTGCAGACCGGGGGTGTCGACCAGGACCAGCTGGGCCTCCGGGCGGTGCACGATGCCGCGCACGGTGTGCCGGGTGGTCTGCGGCCGGTTGGAGGTGATGGCCACCTTCGTGCCGACCAGAGCGTTGGTCAGGGTGGACTTGCCCGCGTTGGGGCGGCCCACGAAGCAGGCGAAGCCGGCCCGGTGGGCGGGGGCGGGGGTCGTCTCGGTGCGAACGCTCATGGCGACCATTGTCCCTGATCCACCGGGCCCCGCTGACGCCCCGGGCGGCGGCGCCGCCCGGGGGACCGGAGCGGCCGTTCCCCCGGGTGTCGCCCGGTGTTCCCCCGCGGGCACGGCGCAGGCCACGATCCGCTGCTATAACCGATGGATATGGACGTCCACGTGCGTGACCTCCGCTACTTCGTCACGGTCGCGGACGAGCTGCACTTCACCCGGGCCGCCGAGCGGCTGCGCATCTCCCAGCCCGCGCTCTCCAAGCAGATCCGCGCCCTGGAACGGCAGCTCGGCTTCCGCCTCTTCGACCGCGGGCCGCGCGGCGTCGGCCTCACCGTGCAGGGCGAGGCGCTGCTGCCCGCCGCACGCGCCCTGGTCGGTGACTGGGAGCACGCCCTGCGCGCGGCCCGTTCCGCGGGGCCCGGCGGCTGAGCCGGCGCCGGCTCAGCCCGCTTCGACCGTCGCCCGGACGACGCCGTCGGGGCCGGCCAGCAGCACCGGCGTGTCCGCGCCGCCCAGGTCGCGCACGGCCGCACGGTCCTCGTCCGGCACCGCGTCCGCCTCGGAGACCACGGCCGCCGCCTCCAGGGACGTGGCACCGCTGGCGACCGCCATGGCCACCGCCGTCCGCAGCGCGCTGAGCGACAACGACCGAAGGGCCACGGTCCCCGCCACGTAGGTGCGCCCCGTCTCGTCGCGCACGGCCGCCCCCTCGGCGACGCCGTTGCGGGCGCGGGCGGAGCGGGCCAGGGTGATGATCTTGCGGTCTTCCGGGTGCAGCTCGTCGCTCATGCGGTCAGCGTATCCGTCCTCGATGGTTCCCCTCCGGGGCAGGGCATTGTCATGATCTCGGCATGGATGACAACGCGGCGCCGGCCTACGAGGCGCGCTACGGCTTCGACCGCCGAACGGTCGCCGTGCTGCTGGCGGCGGTCGTGTTCACCTCGGTCCTCGTGATGCCGGGCACGGGTGCCCCGCCCGCGATGCGGATCGCGGGAGGCGTCCTCTTCGGCGGCGGCGGGCTCCTCATCGCCGCGAACTCGCTGACCCGCAAGGTCGCCCTGCGCGTCGACGCGACGGGCGTGCTCCTCGGCGGGACACCCCTGCGCCACCGGGCCACCACCGTGCACGTGCCGTGGGAGGACGTCACCGCCGTGGTGCTGTGGAAGCAGCCGGTCCCTCACGGCCACCGGCTGCCCTGGATCGGGGTGACACGCCGCGAGGGCGCTCCACCCCTGCCCGGTGCCGGGCAGGGCGCGCTGGCACGCGCCGCCGCGGGGGCCCTGGCCCCCGTACCGTTCGACCTGCTCATGGCGTCCCGCCAGGTGAACGGCTGGCGGCTCGACCGGCGACGCCTGGCCGCCGCGCTGGAACACTTCGCCCCCGGCGTCCCACTCGTCGACCAGGGCTGACCGGCGCTACCCGCCGTGCATCGCCCCGTCCGGCTCCGGGCCCGAGGGGTCCTCCGCGACGACCGGGACCGGCTCGACGAGGACCGCCCCGATGCGGTTGCGGCGGCCCGACGGGGCCTCCGCGGTGAGCCGGAGCGCGGCGGGGGCGTGCGGGGCCGAGGCGGTTTCGGGGAGCCCGACGACGGCGGAGGCGCCGGGGATCGGCACCCGGCCGAGGGTCTTGGCGAGCAGGCCGCCGACGGTCTCGACGTCCTCGTCGTCCAGGTCCACGCCGTAGAGCTCGCCCAGGTCTCCGAGGTCGAGGCGGGAGGTGACGCGGTAACGCCCCCCGCCCAGCTCCTCCACGGGCGGCACCTCGCGGTCGTACTCGTCGGTGATCTCGCCGACGATCTCCTCCAGGATGTCCTCGATGGTGACGACGCCGGCCGTGCCGCCGTACTCGTCGATGACGACGGCGACGTGGTTGCGCTCGCGCTGCATCTCGCGCAGCAGGTCGCCGGCGTTCTTGGTGTCGGGGACGAAGAAGGCCGGGCGCATCAGCGAGGAGACCGGGTCGGTCTCGGCGTCCCGGTTGATGTGCACCCGGCGGGCGAGGTCCTTGAGGTAGACGATGCCGACGATGTCGTCCTCGCTCTCGCCCGTGACCGGGATGCGCGAGAACCCGCTGCGCAGGGCGAGGGTCATGGCCTGGCGGATCGTCTTGAAGCGCTCGATGGCGACGAGCTCGGTGCGCGGCACCATCACCTCGCGCACCAGGGTGTCGCCGAGTTCGAAGACGGAGTGCACCATGCGGCGCTCCTCGTCCTCGATCAGGGACTCGCTCTCCGCGAGGTCCACCAGCGCGCGCAGCTCCGCCTCGGAGGCGAACGGGCCCTGGCGGAAGCCCTTGCCGGGGGTGAGGGCGTTGCCGAGCAGGATCAGCAGCGCCGGGATCGGCCCCATGACCCGGGCCAGCGGCAGCAGCACGTACGCCGCCGCGGTGGCCGTGTTCAGCGGGTGCTGGCGGCCGATGGTGCGGGGCGACACGCCCACCGCGACGTACGAGACCACGATCATGACGGCGACCGCCACCAGGACCGCCTGCCAGGTCTCCTCGAAGTGCCGGACGCACACGACGGTGACCAGCACCGCCGCCGCCATCTCGCAGGCCACCCGGACCAGCAGCGCGACGTTGAGGTAGCGGGTCGGGTCCGAGGACACCGCCAGCAGCTTGTCCGCGCCGCGCCGGCCGGCCCGCACCGCGGCCTCCGCCCGGAAGCGCGAGGTACGGGCGATGCCGGCCTCGGCGCAGGCGGCGAGCCAGGCGACGACGACCAGCAGGACGGCGAAGACCACCATCGCGATCAGTGGGTGGTCGTCGGGGCCGGCGACGGGCCCTGGATGCCGCGCTCGGCGCGCCAGCCGTCGAGGATGGCCTTCTGCAGACCGAACATCTCGGCCTTCTCGTCGGCCTCCTCGTGGTCGTAACCGAGCAGGTGCAGCACCCCGTGGACGGTGAGCAGCTGCAGCTCCTCGTCCATGGAGTGCTTGGTCACGGCCTCGTCGCCCTGCTTCTTCGCCACCTCGGGGCAGAGGACGATGTCCCCGAGCAGTCCCTGCGGGGGCTCCTCGTCCTCCTTCCCGGGACGCAGCTCGTCCATCGGGAAGGACATGACGTCGGTGGGGCCCGGTTCGTCCATCCACTGGATGTGCAGCTGCTCCATGGCGTCGGCGTCGACCGCGATGACCGAGAGCTCGGACAGCGGGTGGATGCGCATGTGCTGCAGGGCGTAGCGGCTGATGTCGAGCACCGCCGCCTCGTCGAAATCCCAGCCGGATTCGTTGTTGACGTCGATCGCCATAGTGCTTCGGAGGCTACTTTCGGTTGCCGTTGAGGTCGTCGTAGCGCTCGTAGGCGTCCACGATGCGCCCGACCAGCTTATGGCGTACGACATCCGTGCTCGTCAGGCGCGAGAAGTGCACGTCCTCGACGCCGTCCAGGATGTCCACGACCTGCCGCAGTCCGCTCTTCGTGCCACCGGGGAGGTCGACCTGGGTGACGTCACCGGTGATGACGATCTTGGAGTCGAAGCCGAGCCGGGTGAGGAACATCTTCATCTGCTCGGCGCTGGTGTTCTGCGCCTCGTCGAGGATGATGAAGGCGTCGTTGAGCGTGCGGCCGCGCATGTACGCCAGAGGAGCGACCTCGATCGTCCCGCTCGCCATGAGGCGCGGGATCGAGTCGGGGTCGATCATGTCGTGCAGCGCGTCGTACAGCGGACGCAGGTAGGGGTCGATCTTCTCGTAGAGCGTGCCCGGCAGGAAGCCGAGCCGCTCGCCCGCCTCGACGGCGGGGCGGGTCAGGATGATCCGGTTGACCTGCTTGGACTGCAGCGCCTGGACGGCCTTGGCCATGGCCAGGTAGGTCTTGCCGGTACCGGCAGGGCCGATGCCGAACACGATCGTGTGCTTGTCGATCGCGTCGACGTAGCGCTTCTGGTTGAGGGTCTTGGGGCGGATGGTGCGGCCCCGGCTGGACAGGATGTTCTGGGTGAGCACCTGGGAGGGGGTCTCCTCCAGGCCGTCGGCTCCGCTGTCCTGGCGGAGCATGGCGATCGACCGCTCCACTGCGTCCTCCGTCATCGGCTGGCCTGTGCGCAGTACCAGCATCATCTCGTCGAAAAGGCGCTGGACCAGCGCGACGTCCGCGGATTCACCGCTCGCGCTGACCTCATTGCCTCGTACATGGATGTCGACGGCCGGGAACGCCTGCTCTATCACGCGCAGGAGCGAGTCACCGGACCCCAGGACCGTCACCATGGGGTGCTTGGCCGGTACGACGAAGTGGGCGCTCGCCTGCGGTTGCTGCGTTGTCGGTGTCTGAGTCATGGGCCAGGCTCGACGGCCTGCTCATCCCGCCTTCTGCTGTTCGACATGCCACTGGGCTTGGGGTTCAAGGGTACGTCGGTGCGGCTGGGGTGCCGAGGGGTTTTACGCTGCGTCACGCACCGGGTAGAACTGCGGGATGGAGATCCGTACCGGAGGACCCGAGGACCTGCCCGCGACGCTCGCCCTGCTGGACGGAGCCGTCGCCTGGCTCACCGCCCGCGGCCACACCGGCCAGTGGGGCACCCGCCCCTGGTCCTCCCGGCCCCCGGCGGTGGAGCGCGTGGCCCGGTACGCGAAGGAGTACCTGCTGCGCGCGGCCGTGGCCGACGGCCGGGTGGTGGGCGTGTGCGTGCTGGCCGAGGAGAAGCCCGACTACGCCCCGCCCGTGGACGGGCGCGAGCTGTACCTGCGGCTGCTCGTCACCGACCGGGCGCTGTCCGGCAGCGGCATCGGCGCGGCCCTGGTGGACGACGCCGTCGCCGAGACGCGGCGCCGCGGCATCCCGCTGCTGCGGGTCGACTGCTACGCGGGCGGCGAGGGCCGGCTCGTCCGGCAGTACGAGGCCCTGGGCTTCACCCTCGCCCAGCCCTTCACCGTGCCCCAGGCCGAGGGCGCCCCCTGGCCGGGCCGGATCCTGGAGCGCCGGGTCTGACGACGGCACGCCGGAGGCATGCCGGGGGCATGCCCTCCATCCGCATCCGGAACGTCCCCGATGACGTGGACCGCACGCTCCGGCGCCGTGCGGCCGCAGCCGGCCTGTCCCTCGACGCCTACCTGTTGCGGCAGCTGACCGAGGAGGCACGCACGCCGACCGCGGACGACATCCGGGACCGCACGGGCCGTCCGGCGCCGGCGGAGTTCTCCGTGGAGCACCTCACCGTTCGCGACGGCGTACCGCCGGCCTCCTGAGCGCCACCGCGTCAGCGGAAGGGCGGCGGACGGAAGCCGATCGTCGGCACGGCGCGGCGCAGGGGCCAGCGGCGGGTGCCGGTGGGCAGCAGGTCGTCCAGGAAGGCGTAGCGGCGCAGCGCCGAGCGGTCCTGGTCGTCGTAGGCCTTGGCGTGCTGCCACCAGGCCGCGATCTCGATCCAGCCGGGCGCCGAGAGCGAACCCCCGAACTCCTGCACCGACAGCGCGGCCGTGAGGCACGCGAAGGCCAGCCGGTCGGCGAGCGACCAGCCGGCCAGGGTGCCGGTCAGGAAGCCCGCGACGAAGACGTCCCCGGCGCCCGTGGGGTCCAGGGCCTCCACCGAGAGCGCCGGCACCTCGGCGGCCTGGCCGGCGGCGGAGTCGACCGCGTACGCGCCCTCGGCGCCGAGCGTCACCACCGCCAGCGGGACCAGCTCGGCGAGCTTGCGGGCGGCGGCCCGGGGGCAGTCGGTGCGGGTGTAGCGCATGGCCTCGGCGGCGTTCGGCAGGAAGGCCTCGCAGTGCGCCAGGTCCGCCAGGTCCGCGATGTCCCAGCGGCCGCTGTCGTCCCAGCCGACGTCGGCGAAGATCCGGCTGCCCCGCCCGGCGGCGGTGCCGATCCACTCCTGCTGCGGGACCCCGGGCACCAGCGAGGCCACGCACGCCCGGCTCGGCGGCGGGCAGGGCGGCGCGGGCTCCTCCGGCGGCGGCGCCTCGTGGCCGTGGCTGACCATGGTGCGCTCGCCCTCGTACGCCATGGAGACCGTGACCGGCGAGTGCCAGCCGGGGATCTTGCGGGACAGCCCCAGCTCGATGCCCTCCCCCGCGGCGAGGGCGTCCCAGCAGTAGTCCCCGTACACGTCGTCGCCGAAGGCGGCCGCGAGCGAGGTGCGCAGCCCCAGCCGGGCGAGGGCGGTCGCCATGTTGGCCACGCCGCCGGGACTCGATCCCATGCCGCGTGCCCAGGACTCGGTGCCGCGCACGGGCGCGCTGTCGAGACCGGTGAAGATGATGTCCAGGAAGACCGTGCCGGTCAGGTACACATCGGTCTCCGGGTCGTCCGGCCCGCGCACCGCCGCGAGCGGATCGAGGACGGGCTGGTCTTCCACCCGGGCTCCTCCCGACCTGGTGTCGTTCCGACCGATCGTACGCGCGCCCGGGGCCGTGACCAGCGTTTGTCCGCACGGGGACGCGGACGGATCCTGAGGGAAAGCGGATGACCCCCAGGGGCTGGAGATGCCCGGACACTCGGCCGCACCGCCACAACTGATCGTGACCACGGGGCCGGACACCGGACGGGCCTACCCCGTACCGGCCGGCTACTGCGAGATCGGCAGGCTCGCCGGCAGCGGGATCCGGCTCGACGCGGAGGGCGTGAGCCGGCGGCACGCCGCGATGAACCGCGCCGGGAGCCACGTGGTGCTCAGCGACCTCGGCTCGACCAACGGCACCTACCTCAACGGGACCCTGCTCGACGCACCGCGCCCCCTCCACGACGGTGATCTGCTCCGCATCGGCCACGTCGAGCTGCGGCTGTCGGTGGAGTCGGCCCGGCAGGCGGACCCCGGGCACGGGGCGGACCCCCCGGAAGCCGGAGAGGCCGCGGAAGCCGCGGATGCCACGGGTGGCACTCCCCCGCCGCTGACCGTGCTCCACGACCTCGGGGACACCCGGGGCCGGTCCGGGCCCGGCCCCACCCGCCGCTACCCGTCCGGGCGCGCGCAGTACCTCGCCGGGCGCCGGCACTACGCGGCCGGCGGCGACCGGCGGGAGGCGGACGACCCCGGGGCCGCCGAGGAGGCCTTCAGCGGGCTGTTCCGGGTGCGCGGGCCGGGCCGGGTGCTCATGGCCGCCGGGGTGCTGGTGGCGCTCGCCGGGTTCGCCGTCTGGGTCTCCCTGATCCTCAGCCTGCTGGGCGGCGTGGGCAGCGCACAGGCCCCGCCGGACCCCTTCGCGGAGACCCTGTGGGGGCTGCCGAAGGCACCGCTGGGCTTCACCGCGTTCGCGGTGGGCGTCGTGCTCTTCGCGGGCGGCGCGGCCCTGTCGAGGGCTACCCGCAGGAGGGGCGCCACGTCGGGGCGGCGGCGTCCGGGACGGCACCGCCACTGACCCTCGGACGGGTACGGGCACGGCGGCGCGGGGCCCGGTCGCGGCGGCATACCAAAGCTTTGCCGGTCCTTTCCGCACGTGGCGACCTGGGCTGATCCGTCCTCGGGCGGCGATTCGGGGTCATCGCGCGTAGACAGCCCTTGACCAGCATGATCGGGGCCCTTAGCGTCGCCGCGTCAACGAGCCCCGCAGGGCCGGGCGTTCCCCCCAAGCGCGTGGGCCCGGCCGTGCGTGCCCTCCGGCCGGATCGAAGGAGCCCCCCAGATGCCCGCTGCCAGACCGTCCGTGTTCACCCGCGGGCGCACCCGCACCCTCGCCGCCGCCGTCGCCGCGGTGGCGGCGGCCGCCACCCTCTACGGGGTCGGCGCGGCGACCGCGGACACCTCCGTGCCGCGCAGCGACAAGCAGATCCCCAACCTGACCGACGTGGTCAACGACATCAAGGCGTACTACGGCGACACCGTCGACGCCTCCGGTGAGCACCAGGCCGCGACCGACGGCAACTACGCCAAGCAGGTCGCCGGCATCGAGAAGAAGGCCCAGGACTACCTGCGGGACGCCCTCGCGAAGTCCGCGCACCACCGCCACGGCAAGCCCGCGATCGTCCTGGACGTCGACGACACGTCCCTGCTGACGTACAACTACGAGCTCGAGGTGGGCTTCAACTACACGCCGGCCTCGAACGACGCCTACATCCAGAACAAGGACATGGCCCCGGTCTTCGGCATGCCCCAGCTGGCCAACTGGGCCGCCGACCACGGCGTGACGGTCTTCTGGATCACCGGCCGCCCGGAGACGCAGCGCGCCGCGAGCGTCCGCAACCTCGGGACCGCCGGCTACACCTCCACCGCCGACCCGGCCCACTTCTTCCTCAAGAACAAGGTCGCGACCGGCTACCTGCCCTGCTCCGCCCCGACGTGGACCTGCTCCACCGTCGACTACAAGGCGGGCACCCGGGCCCACATCGAGGCGCAGGGGTACGACATCGTCGCCAACTTCGGCGACCAGTACAGCGACCTGAACGGCGGGCACGCCGACAAGTCGTTCAAGCTCCCCAACCCGATGTACTACGTGCCCTGACCGGCGGCGGGCCGCCAGCCCGCGGTGCCCGTCCCCCCGCGCGGGGGGCGGGTGCCGCGGCGCCGCGAGCGGGCCAGCCACAGGCCCCGGCCCAGCGACCACAGCACCAGCCCGGCGACCACCGGCCCGCCGAGCAGGATCGCCAGCCCGGCGCCGATGTTGGCGCCGATGACCCCGGCGGTCACCGTCCGCCAGATCGCTCCGGCCAGCAGTCCGGCCGCGAGCAGCGGCCCGATGACCTCCCACCACCGGCCGTCGAAGCGGTCCGGCCCGGGACGGGAGGCCCGGCCCAGCAGCACGGCCGCGCCGGCGGCCAGCACGGCCGCGGCCACGCCGATCGCGGTCTCCGCCCCCTCCGGGATGGCGAAGGGCCGTACCAGGTAGTCCAGTTCGGCGGGTTCGAAGCCGGCCGCGTCCTGCCGGCCCATAAGCCCCCAGGTGGCGACGGGCGTGGTCACGATCAGCGTGACGGCCGCAGCGGGCCGTATCAGGTGCCTTCGCATGACTCCATGCTCCGCCCGCGCGGTGCGGCCCGCATGAGTGCGCGTACTCATGCCGGCACGCGCGCACGCACTCAGAACGCACTCAGAACGCGCTCAGAACGCGCTCAGAAGATGTGTGCGTCCACCTCGGCGAGGTACCGGGCGCGCAGTTCCTCGTCGTCGTCGAGGAAGGCGGCCAGGAAGGAGTTGCGGGCCATCCGCCGCAGGGCGTCCTCGCCGAGCGGGAGCGCACCGGCCACGGCGTCGAAGGTGTCGCCCGCGTAGCCGCCGAAGTAGGCGGGGTCGTCGGAGTTCAGGGTGACCAGCAGCCCCGCGTCGAGCATGGCGGGCAGCGGATGGTCGGCGAGGGTGTCCACGCAGCGCAGCCGCACGTTGGACAGCGGGCAGACGGTCAGCGGCACCTGGTCGCGGACCAGCCGGGCCACCAGCTCCGGGTCCTCCATGCTGCGGATGCCGTGGTCGATCCGGTCGACGCCGAGCACGTCCAGCGCCTCCCACACGTACGCCGGAGGGCCCTCCTCACCCGCGTGCGCGACCCGGCGCAGGCCCGCCGCGGCGGCGGCCTCGTAGACCGCGCGGAACTTCGACGGCGGGTGGCCGACCTCGGCGGAGTCCAGGCCGACGGCGCTGATCCGGTGCAGGTGGGGCCGGGCGGCCTCGAAGGTCTCCAGCGCGGACTCGGCCGGCTCGTCCCGCAGGAAGCACATGATCAGCCGCGTGCTCACGCCGTGCCGCTCCCGGCTGCCGTCCAGGGCCCGCGCCAGGCCCTCGACGACGGTGCCGATCGGGACGCCGCGCGCGGTGTGCGCCTGCGGGTCGAAGAAGACCTCGGCGTGCCGCACGCCCTGCGCGGCGGCCCGGGCGAGGTAGGCGTCGGCGAGGTCCGCGAAGTCCTGCTCGGTGCGGAGCACGGCCATGAGCGCGTAGTACAGGTCCAGGAAGGACTGCAGGTCGCTGAAGGAGTAGGCCTGCCGCAGCTCCTCGGTCGAGGCGTGGGGCAGGTCGACCCCGTTGCGCTCGGCGAGGGTGAAGGCGAGCTCGGGTTCGAGGGTGCCTTCGATGTGCAGATGGAGTTCGGCCTTCGGGATGCTCACCCCGCAACCGTACAGGTCACAGGCGTACGGACGGCTCCGGCTAGGCCTGGCGGCGCTTCGGCACGGCGACCCGGCCGAGGTCCTGGGCGACCGTCAGCTCGCCCTGGAAACCCGCGTCCCGGGCCTGGCGCTCGAAGTCCGCCGGGTCGGTGTAGCGCTGCGAGAAGTGCGTGAGCACCAGGTGCCGTACGCCCGATTCGGCCGCCACCCGGGCTGCCTGGCCGGCCGTCAGGTGGCCGTGCTCCTCGGCGAGCGCGGCGTCCTCGTCCAGGAAGGTCGACTCGATGACGAGCAGGTCGCAGCCGTCGGCGAGGGCGTACACCGCGTCGCACAGCCGGGTGTCCATCACGAAGGCGAAGCGCTGACCCGGGCGCGTCTCGCTCACCTCGGCGAGCGTCACCCCGTCCGCCTCGCCCTCGCGCTGCAGCCGGCCCACCGCCGGGCCGGTGATGCCGTGCGCGGCCAGACGCTCCGGCAGCATGCGGCGCCCGTCGGGCTCGACGAGCCGGTAGCCGTACGCCTCCACCGGGTGCGACAGCCGGCGCGCCTCCAGCAGGAAGGCCTCGGAGTCGACCAGCACCGCGGCCTCGCCCGCCACCGGTTCCTCGCGCAGCCGCACGGTCTCGCGGTAGGCGGTGGCGTACCTCAGCCGGTCGAAGAACCGCCTGCCCGACTCGGGGTAGTGGGCGGTGATCGGGTGGGGCACCCGGTCGAGGTTGATCCGCTGGATCACCCCGGCCAGGCCCAGGCTGTGGTCCCCGTGGAAGTGGCTCACGCACAGCCTGGTGAGGTCGTGCGCCGCCACACCGGCCCGCAGCATCTGACGCTGGGTGCCCTCGCCCGGGTCGAAGAGGATGCCCTCGGCGTCCCAGCGCAGGAAGTAGCCGTTGTGGTTGCGGTGCCGGGTCGGGACCTGGCTGGCCGTGCCGAGCACGACCAATTCACGTGCGGACACCGGTGGTTATCCGGGAGGCCACTCGAGGCCACGGCCGCCCAGCACGTGGGCGTGCGCGTGGAAGACGGTCTGGCCCGCCCCCGCGCCGGTGTTGAAGACGACCCGGTAGCCGGTGCCGTCCACCTTGTCCCCGGCCGCGACCTCGCCCGCCTCCCGCAGCACGTCCGCGGCGAGCTGGGGCGCCTGGGCGGCCAGTGAGGCGGCGTCCGGGTAGTGCGCCTTGGGGATGACCAGGACGTGCGTCGGTGCCTGGGGGTTTATGTCGCGGAACGCGACCGTCGTCTCGGTCTCCCGCACGACGGTCGCGGGGATGCTCCCCGCGACGATCTTGCAGAACAGGCAGTCCGCCTGCGGTTCTCCCGCCACCTGACGCCTCCGTCCAGGGGTTGATCAGTACGTCCCGCATGCTACCGGTGCCCCTCGCGGCGGCGCGCCGTCGCGGGGCCCGGGTCGCGCCGGGCCCCGCCCCGCCCACGCCGCTACGGCAACGGGGGCGCGGTACGGGCCGGGTTGGCCTCCAGCGCCTCCAGGGCGATGCGCACGGCCTCGTCCAGCTGCGGGTCGCGCCCTGCGGCCGAGTCCTGCGGGGTGTGGACGACCTCCACGTCCGGGTCGACACCGTGGTTCTCCACGTCCCAGCCCACGCCCTCCAGCCACGTGGCGTACTTGGGCTGGGTGACCAGCGTCCCGTCGACCAGGTGGTAGCGGGAGTCGATGCCGATGACGCCGCCCCAGGTCCTGGTGCCCACCACGGGCCCGATCCCCAGCGCCTTGATCGCCGCGTTGACGATGTCGCCGTCCGAGCCGGAGAACTCGTTCGCGACGGCCACGACGGGCCCGCGCGGCGCGTCCAGCGGGTAGCTGAAGGCGGGCAGCCCGCGCGGCAGGTCCCAGCCCACGATCCGCCGCGCCAGCTTCTCCACGACCAGTTGGGAGGTGTGGCCGCCGCGGTTCTCCCGCACGTCCACGACCAGACCCTCCCGGGTGACCTCCACGCGCAGGTCACGGTGGATCTGGGCCCAGCCGGAGCCGACCATGTCGGGCACGTGCAGGTACCCCAGCCGCCCGCCGGACAGCTCGCGCACGTACGCCCGGCGCCCGGCCACCCAATCGTGGTAGCGCAGCGGCTCCTCGTCCCCGATGGGCACGACGACGACATGGCGCACCGCCCCGCCGTCGGCCGGGCCGACGGTGAGCTCCACCGGCTTGCGCACGGTGCCGAGCAGCAGCGGGCCGGGGCCGGCCAGCGGGTCCAGGGGCCGTCCGTCCACCGCGAGGATCGCGTCGCCGGCGCGGACCGCGACGCCCGGCGCGGCCAGCGGGGACCCGGCCCGGGGGTCGGAGGTCTCCGAGGGCAGCACCCGCTCCACGCGCCACACGCCGTCCGCGTCGCGGGCGAGGTCCGCACCGAGCAGGCCCTGGCGGTTCAGCGCGTCACCGCGGCCGCCGGGCGGGGTGACGTAGGCGTGCGAGGTGCCGAGCTCGCCCGCCACCTCCCACAGCAGGTCGACGAGGTCGTCGTGGGTGGCGACCCGGTCCAGGACGGGCCGGTAGCGCTCGCGCACGCCGTCCCAGTCGACGCCGCCCATGTCGGCGCGCCAGAAGTTGTCCCGCATCAGCCGGTGCGACTCGTCGTACATCTGACGCCACTCGGCCTGCGGGTCCACGGTGACGCGGACCCGGGAGAGGTCGACGGTCACGTTGCTGTCGGTCTCGTCGTCGGACGGCGCCGACTTGTGGTCGGCCGCGGCCACCCGCAGCCGGTGACCGGACGTCACCAGCACCTTGTTGCCGTCCCCGCTGACGGCGTAGTCGTCGGCGTCGTCGGCGATGTCCTCCACGCGCAGCTGCTTGAGGTCGTACCGCTCCAGCGCGGTGGACGGCGGCTCGGCCTCGGGCGAGGCCAGGCTCGCCCCCAGGACGCCGCGCACGGGGTGACGGAGCCACAGGACGCCGTCCTTGGCCGCGCGCAGCGTGGAGTAGCGGGCAGCCTCCACCGGGAAGGGCACGATGCGGTCGGCCAGGCCCTCGGCGTCCACCTTGGTGACGGGGGTGCGGTGCCGGTCCTCGCCGTCCTCCTTGCGGGAGTCCTTCTTGCCCTCGTCCTGGCCGCGGTCGTCGCCGTCCTTGTCCTCGGACGAGGAGTCGACCGGCCGCCCGTGGCGCTGCGGGCCGAAGGGCGAGGGGGTGGTGGCGGCGAGCGTGATCAGGTGGGGGCGGCAGGAACCGAGGAAGGCGAGGTCGAAGACGTGCTCGTCGTAGACCGGGTCGAAGGAGCGCTCGGACAGGAACGCCAGGTGCTTGCCGTCGGCGGTGAAGGCGGGCGAGAAGTCCCGGAAGCGCAGCGGGGTCGCGTCGACGACGGTGAGGTCGGCGGTCGAGGCGAGCTTGAGCTGGCGCAGCGGATCGGGGCCGGCGTGCGACCAGGCGAGCCAGCCCGAGTCGGGCGAGAAGGCGAGGCCGCTCGCGTGGCCGTGCTCGCCCTCGACGACGGTGCGGACCTCGCCGGTCTGGGCCTCGACGAGCAGCACCCGGCCGTCGTGCGAGGCGACGGCGATCCGGTGGCCGTCCGGGGAGACGCTCATGGACAGGACCCGGCCGAGCCGCCCCGCGGCCAGCCGGCGGGGCGCGGCCGTGCCGGAGCCCGCCGCGGGGGCGATCTCCAGCGCGTCCTCGCCCTCGGCGTCGGTGACCCAGACGACCTGCTGGTCGCCCTCGCCGCCGAACACCCGCGGCAGCCGCGTGCGCACCCCCGGCTCGGCGGACAACGCCCGCGCCGGGCCGCCGCGGTGGGTGACCCAGTGCGTGGTGCCGCGGATCTCCACCGCGCTGCCGCGGCCGGTGTGGTCGGGCCGGGCGTCGCCGAGGTGGTGGGCCGCGTGGACCGGGTGCGGCTGCAGGTCGGCACGCTGGCCGCCGAGGCGTACCTCGACCGGACGGGCCTGCGCGCCGTCGAGGTCGTCCAGCAGGAACAGCCGGCCGGTGCTGGTGTAGACGACGCGGGTGCCGTCGGTGGCGGCCTGCCGCGCGTAGAAGGCGCCGTCCTCCACGGCGGTGTGGCGGCGCAGGTCGCTGCCGTCGGGAAGGCTGGAGTAGAGCGCGCCGACGCCCTCGTGGTCGGAGAGGAAGGCGATCCTCTCCCCCACCCACATCGCGCACTCCAGGTTGCCGTCCAGGCCGGCGTGGATCCGCTCGAACTCCCCGTCGCCGGTGCGGTCGATCCACAGCTTGCCCGCGGTGCCGCCCCGGTAGCGCTTCCAGGCCGCGGCCTCGCGGCCCATCGTGGCCGACAGCAACAGCACGGCCCCGTCCGGCCCGTGGGCGACGTCGCCGACCGGCCCGTACGGCAGCGTGGACGCGGGACCGCCGTCGACCGGGATCGCCCGCGCCCAGCTGCGGCGCAGCGACGCCTGCCCGGACGTGCTGATCGCCAGTACGTCGCCCCCGGGCGTCCAGCCGCGCACGGAAGTGCGGCCGCTGCCCCAGTACGTCAGGCGTTTCGACGGCCCGCCGTCGGTGGCCGCGACGTGCACCTCGGGTGCGCCGTCCCGCGTGGAGGTCCACGCGATGAGCGCCCCGTCGGGGGAGAACCGCGGATGGCCGACGGGCATGTTGTCCGCGCTGACCCGCCAGGCCCGGCCGGCGCCGTCCAGCGGGGCGGCCCAGACGTCGTCCTCGGCGGTGAAGGTGATCAGGTCACCGTGCAGGTGCGGGAAGCGGAGGTACGCGGGGTGCGAAGGCTGCGGCTGCGTCACGTCGTCACACTAACCACCCGGCGCCCTGCTGGTCAGGGGTTTTCGATCTCATTGCCCGCCGGGGGGATTCCGGCCCGGCCGCCGCCTCAGCCCCAGCGACCGGTGCGGCCGAGCAGGAGGGCGGTCGCGGCGACGCCGGCGGTGGAGGTGCGCAGGACACTGGCGCCGAGTCGGTACGGCTTGGCGCCGGCCTCGGCGAAGGCGTCGAGCTCCTCCGGGGAGACCCCGCCCTCGGGGCCGACAACGAGCACGATGTCACCCTCGGGCGGCAGCGGGGCGGCGGCGAGCGGCTCGGAGCCCTCCTCGTGGAGGACCGCGGCGAACGCCGCACCGGACAGCAGCCCGGCGAGCTGACGGGTCGTCATCATCTCGGCGACCTCGGGGAACCTCAGGCGCCGGGCCTGCTTGGCGGCCTCGCGGGCGGTGGAACGCCACTTGGCCAGGGACTTGGCGCCGCGCTCGCCCTTCCACTGGGTGATGCAGCGCGCGGCGGCCCACGGCACGACCGCGTCGACGCCGACCTCGGTCATGGTCTCGACGGCGAGTTCCCCGCGGTCGCCCTTGGGCAGCGCCTGGACGACGGTGATCCGCGGGCGGGGCTCGGCCTCCTCGCGGACGTCGGCGACGGCGACCTCGAGCGTGTCCTTGCCGTCGACGGCCGCCACCGTGCCGTACGCGCCGCGTCCCAGGCCGTCGGTGAGCACGATCTCCTCGCCGACCCGCAGCCGGCGCACGGACACCGCGTGCCGCCCCTCGGGGCCGCGGAGCGTGATGCGGTCCGGGCCCAGCGCTCCGGGTTCGACGACGAAGACGGGTGCGGTCACGGCGCGGTCCTCGGGGAGCGGTGGGTCAGGGCGGCCATGCGCCCATCGTTTCACGGCACGCGACGGCCCGCGGTCCAGGGTGTCCACCCCGGACCGCGGGCCGGTGGGCGGCCGGGCTCCGTCGGCCCGGCCGTGTCGCGCTAGCGCCCGTTGAACGCGTCCTTCAGGCGGGAGAACAGGCCCTGCTGTCCCGGCTGGAACTGCCCCATGGGCCGTTCCTCGCCGCGCAGCTTCGCCAGGCGGCGCACCAGCTCCTCCTGCTCGGGGTCGAGCTTGCCCGGGGTCTGGACCTCGACGTGCACGATGAGGTCACCCCGGCCGCCGCCCCGCAGGTGGGTGATGCCGCGCTGGTGGAGCGGGATCGACTGGCCGGACTGCGTCCCGGGCCTGATGTCGATCTCCTCCAGCCCGTCCAGGGTCTCCAGCGGGACCTTGGTGCCCAGCGCCGCGGCCGTCATCGGGATGGTGACGGTGCAGTGCAGGTCGTCGCCGCGCCGCTGGAAGACCTGGTGCGGCAGCTCGCGGATCTCGACGTACAGGTCGCCGGCGGGGCCGCCGCCGGGGCCGACCTCGCCCTCGCCCGCGAGCTGGATGCGGGTGCCGTTGTCGACACCGGCCGGGATCTTGACCGTGAGCGTGCGCCGCGACCGGATCCGGCCGTCGCCCGCGCACTCCGGGCACGGGGTGGGGACGACGGTGCCGAAGCCCTGGCACTGGGGGCACGGCCGGGAGGTCATGACCTGGCCCAGGAAGGACCGCGTGACCTGCGAGACCTCACCGCGGCCGCGGCACATGTCACACGTCTGCGCGGTCGTGCCCGGGGCCGCGCCCTCGCCGTGGCAGGTGTTGCAGATGATGGCCGTGTCGACCTGGATGTCCTTGGTCGTGCCGAAGGCCGCCTCGTCCAGCTCGATCTCCAGCCGGATCATCGCGTCCTGGCCGCGCCGCGTGCGCGAGCGCGGACCGCGCTGGGACGCCGTGCCGAAGAAGGCGTCCATGATGTCGCTGAAGTTGCCGAAGCCCTGGCCGAAGCCCGCGCCTGCGCCCGCGCCGCCGCCGTTGGCCGACAGCGGGTCGCCGCCGAGGTCGTAGACCTGCTTCTTCTGCGGGTCCGAGAGCACCTCGTAGGCGGCGTTGATCTCCTTGAACCGCTCCTGGGTCTTCGGATCCGGATTGACGTCCGGGTGCAGCTCGCGCGCAAGACGGCGGAAGGCCTTCTTGATCTCGTCCGGGCTTGCGTCGCGGCGTACGCCGAGCACGGCGTAATAGTCCGTGGCCACTACGACTCCGCCAGGATCTGTCCGACGTAACGTGCCACTGCGCGTACCGCTCCCATCGTTCCGGGGTAGTCCATGCGGGTCGGTCCGACCACGCCGAGTTTCGCCACCGCCTCGTCGCCCGAACCGTAGCCGACGGAGACGACCGATGTGGAGTTCAGGCCCTCATGGAAGTTCTCGTGACCGATTCTCACCGTCACGCCCGAGTCCTTGGCCTCGCCCAGCAGCTTGAGGAGCACCACCTGCTCCTCGAGCGCCTCCAGCACCGGGCGGATCGTCAGCGGGAAGTCGTGCCCGAAGCGGGTCAGGTTGGCCGTGCCGCCGAGCATGATCCGCTCCTCGGTCTCCTCGACCAGGGTCTCCAGCAGTGTGGCGAGGACCACCTGGACGGAGGGCCGGTCGTCGGGCTCGAAGCCCTCGGGAAGCTCCTGCACCAGCGGCGGGACGTCGCTGAACCGGCGTCCCACCACCCGGCTGTTCAGCCGGGCGCGCAGGTCGGCCAGCACGGTCTCGCCGACCGGCGCCGGGGCGTCCACCAGCCGCTGCTCCACCCGTCCGGTGTCCGTGATCAGCACGAGCATGATCCGGGCCGGGGCGAGCGCGAGCAGCTCGACGTGGCGCACGGTCGAGCGGGTGAGCGACGGGTACTGGACGATCGCGACCTGCCGCGTCAGCTGCGCCAGCAGCCGGACCGTGCGGGCCACCACGTCGTCGAGGTCGACGGCGCCGTCCAGGAAGTTCTGGATGGCCCGGCGCTCGGCGCCGGACAAGGGCTTGACGCTGGTGAGCCGGTCGACGAAGAGCCGGTAGCCCTTGTCGGTCGGCACGCGGCCCGCGCTGGTGTGGGGCTGCTGGATGTAGCCCTCGTCCTCCAGCACGGCCATGTCGTTGCGGACGGTGGCCGGGGAGACGCCGAGGGCGTGCCGCTCGGTGAGCGCCTTCGAGCCGACCGGCTCCTCGGTGCCCACGTAGTCCTGGACGATGGCACGCAGCACTTCGAGCCGTCGTTCGCTGAGCATCGCGCACCTCCAGTCGCTCGGTCACCGTGCGGGTCGTGTCGCCCCCGTGGCCTGGCACTCCTCTTCCCTGAGTGCCAGTTTTCCCCAAGTCAGTGTACGGCGGGGTGGCAAGACCTCGGCAAGGGCCGTCCACGGGTCCGGCCCGGGGGCGTCCTTGACCGGCCACCGTAGCGGGCGCGAGGCGTCCCGCGGGGATACCGTCGCGTTGTGGAGACCACACCGACCGCACCGGACTCCCCCGGCGGCTGGGAGCAGCTCGCACCGGGGGTGGCGCGGCGGCGGCTGCCCTTCCTCGACGTGACCGTCGGGGTCGTCGTCGGCGACGAGGGCGTGCTGCTGATCGACACGGGTTCCTCGGTCCCCGAGGGTGCCGGACTGCGCCGGGAGGTACGCGAACTGACCGGACGGGACGTGACGCACATCGCATTCACCCACGGCCACTTCGACCACGTCTTCGGCGCCGCCGCCTTCGAGGGCGTCCAGGTCTTCGGGGAGATGACCCTCGACGCCTACCTCGACCGCGAGCGCTTCTCGCTGGGCCTCGACGCGGTCAAGCACGGCGCCGGCGAGGCCGAGTCCGCACGGGCCGCGGACGCCCTCGTACGGCCCGGCCACCTCGTGGACGGCTCCTACGAGCTCGACCTCGGCGGTGACCGCCAGGTCCTGCTGGTCCACCCGGGTGAGGGCCACACCACCCACGACCTGGTCGTGGTCGTGCCGGGCACGCCGGCCGTGGTCTTCTGCGGGGACCTCGTCGAGGAGTCCGGCGAGCCCCAGGCCGGGCCCGACGCCGCCCCGCACTCCTGGCCCGCGACCCTGGACCGGCTGCTGCGGCTGGGCGGCGGGACCGCGCTGTACGTGCCGGGCCACGGCGCCGTCGTCGACGCCCGCTTCGTCCGCACCCAACGGGACGCGCTCGCCGCCCGGTTCGGATCCGCTTGAGCGGTGCGCCGCGCGGATACGATCCCTGGCATGCGCAGCCGCGACTACGACCCCGACCTCACCCCGCCGTGGAAGCGTCCCGCCACGCCCGCGCCCGAGGTCGCGGCCGAACGGGACCTGGTGGTGGAGGAGGTGTCCACCGGCTACTGCGGCGCGGTCGTCCGCTGCGAGAAGACCGCCGAGGGCCCCACGGTCACCCTCGAGGACCGCTTCGGCAAGCACCGCGTGTTCCCGATGACGCCCCGCGGCTTCCTCCTGGAGGGCCGCGTGGTCACCCTCGTACGCCCCTCCGCCGCCGCCAGGGCGGCCGGCCCCCGGCTGACCGCCTCCGGCTCCCTCGCCGTCCCCGGTGCCCGCGCCCGGGTCGCCCGCGCCGGCCGGATCTACGTCGAGGGCCGCCACGACGCGGAACTGGTCGAACGCGTCTGGGGCGACGACCTGCGCGTCGAGGGCGTCGTCGTCGAGTACCTGGACGGCGTCGACGACCTCCCGGCCATCGTCGCCTCCTTCGCCCCCGGCCCGGACGCCCGCCTCGGCGTCCTCGTGGACCACCTCGTCCCGGGCAGCAAGGAGTCCCGCATCGCCGCGGAGGTCACCGGCGAGCACGTCCTGGTCGCCGGCCACCCCTACATCGACGTCTGGGAGGCCGTGAAGCCCTCCTCCGTCGGCATCCCCGCCTGGCCGGCCGTCCCCCGCGGCCAGGACTGGAAGACCGGCGTGTGCCGCGCCCTGGGCTGGCCGGAGAACACCGGCGCCGCTTGGCAGCGCATCCTGGGCGCCGTCCACTCCTACCGGGACCTGCAGCCGGAACTGCTGGGCCGCGTGGAGGAGCTGATCGACTTCGTCACGGCCCCGGGCTGAGTCAGTCGACCAGGTCCCTGACGACGGCGTCGGCGAGCAGGCGACCGCGCAGGGTGAGGACGGCACGGCCCTCGCGGTAAGGACCGGTCTCCAGGAGGCCGTCCCTTACGGCCAGCTCCGCGGCCTCGGCACCCGCCGGGGCCAGCAGGTCGAGCGGGCAGCCGTCGGACAGCCTCAGCTCCAGCAGGATCCGCTCCACACGGCGGTCCTCCGCCGCCAGCACCTCACGGCCCGCCCCAGGACTGCGGCCCTCCGCGAGCGCCGCCGCGTACGCCGCCGGGTGCTTCACGTTCCACCACCGCACCCCGCCCACGTGGCTGTGCGCGCCCGGCCCGGCGCCCCACCAGTCCGCGCCGGTCCAGTACAGCTCGTTGTGGCGGCACCGGGCCGCGTCCGAGGTCGCCCAGTTCGACACCTCGTACCAGCCGTAGCCGGCCGCCGCCAGGCGCTCCTCCGCGATCAGGTAGCGGTCCGCGTGCACGTCGTCGTCCGTCATCGGCACCTCGCCGCGCCGGATCCTGCGCGCCAGCTGCGTGCCCTCCTCCACGATCAGCGCGTACGCCGACACGTGGTCCGGCCCCGCGCCGATCGCGGCGTCCAGCGACGCCCGCCAGTCCTCGTCCGACTCCCCGGGCGTGCCGTAGATCAGGTCCAGGTTGACGTGCTCGAACCCCGCCGCCCGCGCCTCCGCCACGCACTGCTCCGGGCGGCCGGGCGTGTGCCGCCGGTCCAGCACCTGCAGCACGTGCGGCCGGGCGCTCTGCATCCCGAACGAGACCCGCGTGTACCCCCCGGCCCGCAGCTCCTCCAGGTACGCCGGGTCCACGGACTCCGGGTTCGCCTCCGTCGTGACCTCCGCGCCCTCCGCCAGGCCGAACTCGTCACGGATGGCCCCCAGCATCCGGGCCAGGTCCGCGGCCGGCAACAGGGTGGGCGTCCCGCCGCCCACGAACACGGTCTCCACGCGGCGGGGGTCGTCGCCCAGCACCTTGCGGGCCAGCCGGATCTCGTCGACCAGGGTGTCCGCGTAGTTCTCCCGGGAGGCGAGCACGCCGCCGGTGCCGCGCAGCTCGGCGGCGGTGTAGGTGTTGAAGTCGCAGTAGCCGCAGCGGGTCGCGCAGTACGGGACGTGCAGGTAGAACCCCAGCGGGCGGGACTCCGCCCCGCGCAGGGCGGTCGGCGGGAGCGCGCCGTCCTCAGGCATGGGCTCCCCGTCGGGCAGTACGGATGGCATGCGTCCCATTGTCCGCCATCCCCTCCGAGGGCGGTTCCGGTCCCCTCGTGTGCGGCCCGGTGGGCGTGTGCGGGTGCGCGTCGTGGTTGCGGTTCGGGGTTTCCCCGCCGCCCTCCCTC
>NZ_JARAVK010000210.1:0-15966 GCF_033792765.1 Streptomyces sp. PA03-6a
GCGGTGGGGAGCGCCGCGCGGGGGCCGTCCCGGTCGGCGCAGCCCGCGAGGGCGGCGGCGAGGGCGGCGGCAGCGGCCGCGAGGGCGGCGGTGCGTGCGAAGTGCCTGGTGGTCATGGCGGTTGGACGCGGTTGCCGCAGGGTGGGTTCCCTCGGCGCCGCCCGTTCAGGACGTTGCTGCCCGCAGGCTACGGCGCCCGGCCGGGACGCAGGTCGCGGCGACCAGGAGCGCGGCCGCGACGCCCGTCACGAGGACCGGGGCCGGGGCGAACGTGGCGGCGAGGATCGCTGCCGAGGCGAGCACGTGCACCACGTCGGGCGCGGTGGGGTGCCCGGCGGTCCGGCGGTGCAGGAGCCACACGGACAGGACGAACCCGGCGACGGGCACCGTGTAGGCGGCCGCCGCGCCGTGGGCGCTCAGATGGCCGTGCCCGGTCGCCCGGGCGACGTTGACGGCGAGTCCGGCACCCACCGCCGCGGCGCAGGCGAACACCGCGTAGTGGCCGTAGCCCCACAACGTGGCCGTGGTGAAGCTGTTGAGGCGGCGGGAGGCGTTCTGGGCGAAGTACAGCCACCACAGGGCGCAGACGGTGAGGGTGCCGCCCAGCACGAGCGTGGCGATGTCGCCGAACGTGGCGTCGGTGTCGAGGGCGGTACGCACCGCCCCGGCGGCGGCCGTGATGGACTCGCCCAGCACGATGAGGGTGAACAGGCCGAAGCGCTCGGCGATGTGGCGCGGGTGCCAGGTGGTGTGGGCCACCCGCTCGGCCCACACGGGGACGGCGAGTTCGGCCAGGGCGAGGACGGCGTGCGCCGGGAGGCGGAGGTCGCCCGGCACCACGAGGTGCGCCAGCCAGCCGGTCTGCACCACCAGGATCCCCGCGGCGTACCGCAGACAGCACCGGCGCCGCTCGGGGTCGGCGCCGGCGGCCCGCAGCCACTGGCTGACCATGGCGAGCCGCATGACGACGTAGCCCCAGGTGATGACGGTGTAGTCGCCGTCCTGCAGGGCGGCCGCCGTGCCCGCGGACATGACGAGGGCGCCGCTGATCTGCACGACGGTGAGCAGGCGGTACGGGATGTCGTCGGTGTCGTAGGCGGAGGCGAACCAGGTGAAGTTCATCCACGCCCACCAGATCGCGAAGAACACCAGCGCGTAGCCGAGGACACCGCGCCCGACGTGTCCTGCGGCCAGTTCCTCCTCGAACGCGGCGGACGTCTGCGCGACGGCCACCACGAAGCAGAGGTCGAAGAAGAGCTCCAGCGCGGTGGCGGTGCGGTGCTTCTCGTCGGCGACACGGGCGACCATCCGCCGCCGCCATGCCGTGGCGGCGGTCTGCGGCGCGCTCACGTCGCTCCCGTCCCCGCGGCGCACGCCGCGCCGCGCCGTCCGGGAACCGCTTCCTCGCTCACGGCACGCTTCCTCACATTTCCCGGGGACAAGGCTCTGCTTCCTCCACTGAGACCGGACGTCCTGCGCGCGTGTGACACACCCCGGGGAACGGGGCGTCGCCGGGCGCGCCGCCCCGTCCCGCGGTGCCGGGGTTGTCACACTTCGCGGGCGGCGCCGGTCGGTAGCGGTGGATGCCCGGTCGTCCTCGTGTGACCGCCTCCGGTTCCCGAGGCCGTCTCCCGTTCACCCCCGAAAGGTTTCTCATGGCAGGCCATGGCGTTCCCGAACCTGTCGGCGACGATCCCCTGGCGCGGTCGTCCACCGCCGGGGAACCGGCTCCCGCGACGGGCGCCAGTCGTACGAGCGTCGACAAGTACGGGGTGCTCGTCGGGTACAGCGGCTCCGCCCCCAGCAGGCGGGCGCTGTCGTACGCGGCCGGAATGGCGCGGCGCACCGGCGCGGCGCTCCTCATCGTCCACGTCGCGAAGGAGAACCCCGTCGCGTCGCTGCTCGGCTACGAGAACGCGGGCGGCGGCTGCGGGCCGCACGCCGGCGGCACGCACACGCTGCTGGGGCAGCTCGCCTGCGAGGACCATCTGTCGGGGCTGCCGTGGACGCTCATCCACCGCAGGGGCGCCGTCGCGCAGGAGCTGGAGAAGGCCGGCCGCAAGTACCGGGCGAACGCCATCATCGTCGGCCGCAGGCGCGGGGCCGGCATCCGGCTCTTCCGCCCGATCTCCGACCGGCTGGCGCGCAGTGCCCAGCGGCCGGTCATCGTCGTCCCCTGACGGCGGCCCCCGGAACCCTTTGCGCGGACCGCCCGGCCGGGGGCCGGCCTTCCTTCGGGAAGGCCGGCCCCCGGCTCGGCATGGAACGGTCGGCACCTCGGTCTGCGGTCAGCGGGAACTGATCAGCAGGCCGGGTACGACGGTTCGGCCGGTGCGGAACTCGGTGTACGCCCACTGCTCGACGTCGGGCTGCGGGCCCACCGGGTTCAGTGTCACCTGCGCGTTCCCGCCCCGCTGCACCGCGGACGGTGTGGTCAAGGTGGCGTTGCGCCGGTCGGCCTTCTCAGGGATGACGGTCACCCCGAGCCGGTAGGGAATGTCGGGTGACGTGGCCGTCTGGGCGTGCACGTAGGCGGTGTAGACGCCGGGTTCGGGGAAGAACCGGACGCTGCGCTCGTTGCTGTGCCATGACGCCCAGCTTCGGTCGACCAGCTTGCCGTCCTTGTAGAGGTACAGGTCGAGATTGGTGTTGGGGTCGTCCGAGGCCGTCTGCACGACGAGTCCGGCCGCGCCGCGCGGCACGGTGATCTTCGTGCCTTGGGTGCCCACCCCGCCGGGGGAGAAGACGCCGCCGCTGACGGAGGTCGTGAGCTTCTTGTCCGTCCAGGTCACGGGGGTGTACCCGGTGGTGCGGCCGGCCAGCGGGCCGGTGAAGCCGGGCTCCAGGAAGCCTTGGCCCTGGCCGCCGGTGCGGCCGAACTCGATTCCCGTGTCGTCGTACGGCCGCGGCGTGAAGCCCCACGGACGGCCGGCGACGGTCAGCCGCACCCGGTGCTTGGCGCTCGTGAACACCAGTGAACCGGTGGTGTAGCGGTCCCAGGTCGCGGTGCCGCGCTCCAGCGTGATGGTCACCGTGGCGGTGGCACCGGGCTTCACCGAGATCGTCCGGGGGCTGACCGTCACCTTCATACCGGCCAGCCCGTCGACGTGCGCCGTGTACGTCTCGGTTCGCGTGCCGACGTTGGTCAGCCGACGCGTGAGGCGCACCGGCTTCGTCCCGTCGTACTCGCGCAGCGCGATCGAGGGCAGGTTGATCTCCTTGCCGTCCGGAGTCGCCGTGGAAGCGAAGGCGGTCAGTTCGGCTGCGGAAGGCTCGATCACCAGGCCCGGGTCGTCGGCGGACGGGGTACGGGGCATGCCGGAGCCCTGCTGCAGCGGGCCGGCCGTGCCCTTGGTGTCGGTGGCGGTGGTGCGCAGGGCCGAGGCGGTCGCGCCGGGCGACCACTTCGGGTGCCGGGCGCGCAGCAGCGCGGCCATGCCGGCCACGTGCGGGGCCGCCATGGAGGTACCCGAGTACGCATCGAAGAGACGCCCGCCGTCCATCGGCGACACCGCCGCCACCACGTCGATGCCGTCCGCGACGAGGTCGGGCTTCTGCAGTCCGGTGTGGACCTGGTCGGGGCCGTACGACGAGAGGCCGGCCACGCTCGGCAGTCCCACGAGGCTGCTGCCGTCGCCGCCCTCGACCAGCGACGCGGTCCCGTCGGTACGGTGCGCCCACAGGTAGTTGAAGAGCTTGCCCGCCTGTTCGGCGCTCCACAGGTAGACGGTCGGGAAGTCGTAGATCACGTTGAGCCGGGTGTTGCCGGTCGACTGGAACAGCACCACGCCGACACCGCCGGCGGCCTTGACCGTCGCCACCGCGTCGACGGGGTCGATGAAGTCGCAGGCCACGATCTTGCCCTTGACCTTGGCGGGGTCGAGACTTCCCGACCAGCAGTACTGCGCGCCGTCGTCGAGCGATCCGGCCTGGTCGGCGAAGACGATGGGGGTGCCGCGACGGGACGGCAGCTGGTCCATCGACGTGCCGACGATGCGGGTGCCGTCGCCGAGCCGCACGGTCGCCTCGTGGGAACGCTCCACCGTCGCGCCCACCGTGGTCACCCATGGTTCGGCGTTGCTGACCATTCCGGACATGCCGTCGTTGCCGGCCGCCGCGGCGACGAAGACGCCGGCGAGGTACGCGTTGAGGAAGGCGTCCCCGATCGGGCTGTTGGGCTGGTAGTCGCCCATCGAGTTGCCGATCGAGTAGTTGATGACCTGGACACCGTCGGCCACCGCCGCGTCGATCGCCGCGATGATGTCGGCGTCCGTGCCCGAGCCGCCCCAAAGGGCCTTGTACACGGCGATCCGCGCGTCGGGCGCCACTCCGGAGATCGCGCCGTAGTCGTGCCCGAGGACCATCGCGTGCTTGACGGGAAGACCCGCCGCGGTGGAGGCGGTGTGGGTGCCGTGTCCGTTCATGTCTCGCGCCGAGAGGGTCTCCCCGTCGGGGAGCGAGCCGTAGGCGCTGAGCCACCCGTCGGCGAAGTACCGGGCGCCGACGATCTTGCCGTTGCAGGCGCCGGCGGGGAAGCCCTCACCGGTCTGGCAAGTGCCGTGCCAGCCCGCCGGCCGCGGCATGGTGGCGGCGAAGGAGGCGCTCTCCGGCCAGATGCCGGTGTCGATCACGCCGATGACCACATCGGAGCCGTGAGCCGGCTTGGTCTGCGTCGCGGTCTGCGGAGCCCTACCCGTCGGCGCCTGTGCCGGGGGCTGCGCCGCCTGCGTTGTCCCGGTCGTCGCCGCGTCGGCCTTCACGAGACGGGCCGGGGTGACCGCCGCGACGCGCGGGTCCTTGGAGAGTTCGCCGGCCTGCGCGCCGGTCAGCTTGGCGGCGAAGCCGTTGAAGGCGGTGGTGTAGGTCCGCTGCGCCCGTACGCCGAAGTCGCCGAGCACGTCGCTCTGCGCCTCGCCCAGGTGCTTACGGTACTTCTCGGCCGCGGCCGAATGAGGCTGGAGTTCCTGCCCGGCCACCGGCCTCGTGGCCGCGAGTCCCTTGACTCCGCCCGTGTACGACGTGACCGGCGCCTCTCGCAGCCGCACGACGTACTGGCCCTTGATGGTTCCGGGCTGCGCGGCGGTGTGCAGGGCGCCACCGCCCGTGAGGGCGGCTCGGGAGTGGTCGTACTGGCCCAGCCTCAGGTCCGGCAGCGGAGCGCCGGTCTGTGCCGCGGCCGGCCCGATGTTCCCCAAGCCGCTGAATATGGTGGCGAAAACGGTGATTGCCGACGCCGCGACGATGCGGCGTCGTCGTCGTCGAAGGCTCGCGCTCGTGACCACGAGTCTCCTCCCATGAAGTTAACGGTGTGAATGTCCGTCACACCCAACCTCCAACCGATCACGCGAAGATCACATTCGAATGACGATCCGTCCCGCCCGGCGTTGCCGCGGCTGTCTGTTGGGGGGTCATTCGCCGCCGCGTCGCGATGAGTTCCCCGCGACGCTAAGGGCGCCCGGTCGATCGCCGAGGTGCGGGGAGTCGAGCCTCTCAGGGCCCTGAACAGCGCGAACTCGGATACGGGCGGCGGCGGTTCGTTCCGCGCACCTGGGTGCTGATCGCGGGGTTCCCGGGGGGCGGCACGTTGCCGAGGCCCTGGGCGACGTCCGCACCCGACTGCCTGTCGTTTTGCAGACAGGTGTCGGGATGCCGACAGCGTGAGCACGTTCACGGGTGACCGAGTGCACCAGCAGAGCGCCTGATCTAGCTCATCTGACGCCGGACCAGCTCGTGCAGCCGGCCGCCGGGGTTCGCCAGCAGGTCAGCGGGGCGGCCCTCCTCGACGACGCGGCCGTCCTCCATGACGACGACGCGGTCGGCGTCCATGACGGTGGAGAGCCGGTGGGCGATCACGACGCGGCTGGCGCGCAGCCGCCGGGTGCTGTCGATGACGGTGCGCTGGGTCTCGTTGTCGAGGGCGCTGGTGGCCTCGTCGAGGAAGAGGATGCGGGGCCGCCGGATCAGGGCCTGGGCGATCATCAGGCGCTGGCGCTGGCCGCCGGAGATGGTGCTCCCGCCCGCGATCATGGTGTGCAGGCCCATGGGCATGCGCTTGATGTCCTCGGCGAGGCCGGCCATGGCGGCGGCCTCCATCGCCTCCTCCTGGGTGTGGACCTCGGCGCCGCAGATGCAGTCGAGGATCGAGCCGGTGAACGGCTGGGCGTTCTGCAGCACCACGCCGCACTGCCGGCGGACCGCGCCCTGGTCGAGCGCGGCCAGGTCCTGGCCGTCGTACAGGACGCTGCCGGAGGCCGGCCTGTCGAAGCCGATGAGCAGGCGCAGCAGGGTGGACTTGCCGCAGCCGCTGGGGCCGACGATCGCCACGAACTCGCCGGGCCCGACCCGCAGGGAGACGTCGTCGAGGACGAGCGGGCCGTCGCCGGAGTAGCGGAAGGAGAGATTGCGGGCCTCGATCGCGCCGGACAGGACGCCCGGCTGGGTGCTGCCGCCGCGCACCTCTGGGGTCTCGTCGAGGATCGGCTTGACCTGCTCGTACATCGGCAGCACCGCCGCGGCCGACAGCAGCGCCCCGGTGAGCTGGGTGACCGAGGTCAGCAGCATCGTCATGGCGGTGCTGAAGGTGAGGAAGCCGGACGCGGACAGCGAGCCCCGGGCCGGGCCGGCCAGCAGCATGAACATGATGAGGGAGCACAGCGGCAGGTAGACCGCGTTGAGCACGGTGGTGATGTTCTTGATGCGGCCCGCCCGCTGCTGGAGTTCGCGGCTGCGGGCGAAGCGGCGGGCCCAGGCGGCGTAGGCGAAGCTCTCGGCGGCGGCGACGCGGAGCTTGGGCAGGCCGCGCAGGGTCTGGAAGGCCTCGTTGTTCAGCTTGTTGCCGAGCACCACCAGCCGTCGCTGCCAGCGCAGTTCCCACAGCCCGAGGCCGAGGAGCAGGGCCCCGATGACGACGAGCATGCCGAGGGCGGCGAGCGCGAGCGGGACGCTGTACAGGAGCAGCAGGACGAGGTTCATCGCGCCGACCGTCGTCGCCTGGACGGCGACCGGGCCCACCCCGGCGAGCACCCGGCGGATGGCGCTGATGCCCATCGCCGCACTGGCGAGCTCGCCGGTCGAGCGGCCGGCGAAGAACCCGGTCGGCAGGCGCAGCAGACGGTCCCACACGGCGGGCTGCAAGGTGGCCTCGATGCGGCCCTCGATGCGCAGCACGGTGAGGTTCTGCATCAGCATGAAGACGGCGCACACCAGGCCGGTGACGACGACGGCCAGGGCGGCCTGGACGATCAGCCCGGTCTCCGCGTCGGGTACGTAGGTGCCCAGCACCTGTCCGGTCGCGATGGGCACGAAAGCACCGAGGCCCACGGTGACGAGGCTGCTCAGGACGAGGTTGCGCAGATCGCCCGCCGAGCCCCGGAGGCTGAAGCGCAGCAGCCGCATCAGCCCGGTGCCCCGTTCGGGGAGCGGCCGGTAGAGCATGACCGCGCGCTCCTCGAAGTCCTCCGCGTTGTGGTCGGCGACCCGCACGCGGCTGCTGCCGCCGGGCCCGACCGCCTCGTAGCCGCCGCGCCGCCACAGCAGGGCCACCGGCGCGCCGGACGCGGCGCGCCGGCCGACAAGGGGGCCGGTGTTCTCCCGCCACCAGGCGCCGTCGAGCCGTACCGGGCGGGTGCGGATGCCGGAGGTGACGGCGACCCGCTCGACCGGGTCCATGCGGTCGCTGACCGCCCCGCTGCGCGACGGCGGGGTGAGGGTGATCCCGGCGGCCTCGGCGACCTGCCGGCAGACGGCGTACGTCGTGTCGTCGGAGGCCTCGGCGGTACGCGCGGGGGCCTTGCGGGAGGTGGCGATGGAGGCCAGCAGATCGCGGTCGGCCTGCTCGCGGACGGCCTCCCCGGCCCTGATGCCCGCGGCCGTGCGGTCCTCGTGGGCGCGCTCCAGGCCTTCGATCCAGCCGTCCAGCGTCGACAGCAGCCGGTACTGCTGATTGACCATGCTCTGCCACATCGCGCCGTCGAGGAGCAGGTCGCCCGCCGCGTCCGCGGAGTACGCGGCGCCGTACTGCACGCTGCCCGGCAGGACCGGCAGCCACAGGATGTCGTCGTCGGCGACGTGCTCGCCGTCCGTGGTGCGGCCGGTCAGCGGGGCCTCGTAGAGCACCCGCTGGCTGCGCCCGACACCGAGCGCGAAGGCGTGCTCGAGCAGGCTGAGGGCGAGTTCCTGGGTGTCGTGGCCGGCGCCGTACGGGCCCTGCTGCGCCCAGCCGTCGCCGTGCGCCGCCTGGTGCGGGTGGGGTGGCCGGTACAGCTCGCGCAGCGGGACGCGGCGCAGGAAGCAGCCCTGCAGCGGGCGTCCGACGAGGGTGTGCCGGGGCCCCTCGACCGGGCCGAGGAGGAGGGCGCCGGGTTCCAGGCGGCCCAGGTAGTGCCAGTGGCCCTGCTGGGCGGCGTCGACCGCGAACAGGTCGAGGGCGCCGGCCACCACGAGCCACAGCACGTGCGGGCCCTCCAGGGGCAGGCTGCGCAGGCCGGTGCAGTCGACGGGGCCCCCGAGCCCGCCGAGGGCGGTCAGGACCGGATCGCCGGTGGCGGTGCCGGGCTGTACGGGGATCACGTCAGTGCTCCTTGACCAGGGCGGCGTACGCGCCGCCCGCCGCGATCAGCTCCTCGTGGCGTCCGCGCTCGACGACCGTGCCGTGGTCGAGGACGACGATCTCGTCGCTGTCGCGGACCGTGCTGAGCCGGTGCGCGATCACCACGCAGGCGCAGCCGCGGCGGCGCAGGTTGTCGATGATGACCTGCTCGGTCTCCGCGTCGAGGGCGCTGGTCACCTCGTCGAGCACCAGCACGCTGGGCCGCCGGACCAGGGCCCGGGCGATCTCCAGCCGCTGCCGCTGCCCGCCGGAGAAGTTGCGGCCGTCCTGCTCGACGTGACTGTGGACGCCGCCGGGGCGGCGGGCGACGACCTCGTACAGGCAGGCGTCGCGCAGCGCGGCCTCGACGTCCCCGTCGGGGATGGAGGGGTCCCACAGCGCGACGTTGTCGCGCACCGTGCCCTCGAAGAGGAAGACGTCCTGGTCGACGAAGGAGACGGAGGCGGCCAGGGACCCGCGCGGGATGTCCTCCAGGCGCTGCCCGTCGATGCGGATCGTGCCCTCCCACGGGCTGTAGAGCCCCGCGATCAGCCGGGAGACGGTGGACTTGCCGCTGCCGGAGCCGCCGACGAGCGCGACCTGGCGGCCGGGCGCGACGGACAGTGAGAAGCCGGACAGCAGCGGCTTGTCGAGGGGGCTGTAGCCGAAGGTGACGTCCTCCAGCGCGACGTGGCCCTTCAGCCGGCGGGTGCTCGCCCCGGACTCGGGGCGCGCGTACAGCGAGTCGACGGGGAAGTTCTCGACGTCCTTGAGCCGGACCACGTCGGCGGCGAAGTCCTGGATGCGGCCCGCGACGCCGTTGAGGCGGGTGATGGGCGCGGTGAACCGGACGACCAGGGACTGGAAGGCGACGAGCAGGCCGATCGAGATGTGCCCCTCCACCGCCCGCAGCCCGCCGATCCACAAGATGAGCGCGCTGTTGAGCGTCGCGAGGGTCGGGGCGACGACCGACAGCCAGGCGCTGGGCACGCCGAGCCGCTGCTGCTCCTCCAGGGTGGCGGCGTGCTGTCCGGCCCAGCGGCGGAAGTAGCCGTTCTCGCCGCCGGTGGCCTTCATCGTCTCGATCAACTGCAGGCCGGTGTACGAGGTGTTGGTGAGCCGGGCGCTGTCGGCGCGCAGCTTCTGCGTCCGGGTGGCCCGCAGCCGTGTCACCACGCGCATGGCGACGGCGTTGAGCAGGGCGATCCCCACCCCGAGGACGGTGAGTTGCGGGTCGTACGTCCACATCAGCAGCGCGTAGAGCACGACGACGACGCCGTCGACGGCCGCGGCGGCCAGGTCGCGGGCGAGGGTCTCGGCGACGGCGTCGTTGGACTGCAGGCGCTGTACGAGGTCGGCCGGGTTGCGCTGGGTGAAGAAGGTGACCGGCAGCCGCAGCAGGTGGCGCAGGAAGCGGGCGCTGCCGAGGGTGGAGGAGATGATGCGGCCGCGCAGCAGGTTGGACTGCTGGACCGCGGTGAGCGCGGCGGTGAGCGCCACCAGCGCGGCCATCGACGCGAACAGCGTGCCCAGGAGCGAGGTCTGGTCGCCGATCAGGAACAGGTCGATGTACGTGCGGCTGAGCGCGGGCAGCGCGGCCCCGACCGCGACCAGCAGGAGGCTGGCCACCAGCGCGGCGAGCATGGTGCCGCTGGTGCCGCGCAGCCGGGCCGGGAGGGCGCCGAGGACGCCGGGCCTGCGGCCGCCGCGGTGGAAGTCCGGGCCCGGCTCGAAGGTCAGCACGACTCCGGTGAAGCTGGTGTCGAAGTCCTCCAGGGGCACGAACCGCCGCCCCTTGTCGGGGTCGTTGACGTGGACGCCGCGCCTGCCGAGGCGGCGGCCCATGCCGTCGTAGACGACGTAGTGGTTGAACTCCCAGAAGAGGACGGCCGGGGCGCGCACCTCGGTCAGGGCCGCGGTCTCCATCTGCATGCCCTTGGCCTGCAGGCCGTAGCCGCGGGCCGCCTTCAGCAGGTTGCTGGCGCGGGAGCCGTCGCGGGAGACGCCGCAGGCGATGCGCAGTTCCTCCAGCGGTACGTGCCGGCCGTAGTGGCCCAGCACCATCGCCAGGGAGGCCGCGCCGCACTCCACGGCCTCCATCTGCAGCACGGTGGGGGTGCGGACGCTGCGGGGCCTGCGGCCCGGCCGCTGCCGGCGGGTGCGTGCGGGCTCGGGGCGGTGTCTGCGGCGGCCGGCGGGCGGCAGCGGCCGCTGCTGGGGCCGGGCGGGCGCGGTCAAGGGAGCAGCCAATCGATCGGGCGCTGTGCGGCCAGGTGGACGGCGCCGGTGGCCAGGGTCATGGAGTCCAGCTCGTACGAGGGGCCGTCGCCCTTGGACCAGCGGTAGCCGGTCGGGGTGCGGGAGGAGGCGTCGAGCGTCACGACGACGGCCACCGGGCGTCCCGCTCGGGTGAGTTGCGCGGCGAGTTGCGGGTCGCCGAGGTCGGCGGCGATCTGCCGGGCGGTGCGCGAGGTGCGGCCGACGGCCCGCACATGGCCGCGCAGCACCCCGTACCGGGCCTGGGGCGCGGACTCGACGGCGAGGTCCACCGCGGCGCCCACCGGCACCGAGGAGGCGCCGGTCGCCGGGACGTACAGGGTCGCGACGAGCGGGTCGCCGGTGCGGGCTGCGCGTTCGACGGTCGCCACGTCCGAGCCGACGGTGACGACGGTGCCGATCGAGGCCACCAGGGCGCTGACCCGGCCCGCGGCCACGGTCCGGACGACGGTGTCGCCGCGCGGTGTGCGCACGCTGAGCAGCGGGGCGTCGGCGGGCAGGCGCTCCCCTTCCTCGGCGAGGACCCGGGTGACCTGTCCGGCGACCGGACTCTGCAGGACGTAACTGCCCTGTCCGTAGCCGATGATTCCGGGTGCGCTCAATTTCGAGGACACGGAACCGTTTACCGCCCAGGAACTCGCGGCGGCCATCACGAGAATGACGACGGAGAGCACGAGACGGCCCTGCGGGCGCGCGAATCGCACCGGTAGATCGAGTTCTTCCGGTGACTGGAGCTTGGCAAGGGCCTTTTGGCGAAACTGCACGGAACTCTTCCCTCAGCCGCATCCCTCGCCATTGGGACACAAGGCCGCAATGGCGTCCGCGGGTCCCGGAAGGGAGGCCTCCGGGACCCGCGGATCCATCAGTCTCAGAGACCCGCGATCAGGCCGGTGGCCAGGCCGGTCACGGCGCCGGTGTTGACACCGGAGAGGCCCTCGACGGTGCCGACGACACCGGACACGGTGCCGGCGACCGGGGCGATCGACTCGACGGTGCCGGTGGCGTTGGCCACGAGGCCGCCCACGAGACCGCCGGAGACGTTGTCCAGGTCCGCGTCGGAGATCTCGCGGGTCTCAACCTGGGGGGTGAAGTCCATGGGGGGTTTCCCTTCGTGTGAACACATTTCATGTGGCGAATCATCAGGGGGGCAACCTCTTCGCCACGGCACGGGATACAAGCATGGGAGCAGGTGGGACGGCCAATTGGAGATTGCCGCGTTCGAATTGGGTTCGGATCCACGGCTTCACCGGTGTGCCGTATTTCCCACGCCCCGGTGGCAATTCCTTCACAGACGGGCTTCCCGCCGGGGCTGCGGAACCGGGCACTCCGGATCAAACCGCGCGCACCGGCGGGGGATGTCCCGTGCGTACGTGCGGGCGTATGTCGCCCGCGTGTGCGGTGTGCAGATTTACCGAAGGTAATGTTCAGCCCTGCGCTTGAGCTGTTCCGCCCGCCCGTGACCAGGGCGGATCCACGGCGCGCGGGGCGCCGGGGCCGGTGGCCGGAAGGGCTCAGCCGGTGGCGTCGGCGGCGGTGGCCGACAGCCCGAAGTCGCAGAGCCTGCCGATGAGTTCCAGGGCGGTGTCCGTGAGGTCGGCGGCCTCGCGCGGGTCGTCGCAGGCGACGAGTTCCCGTCCGATCTCGGCGATCGTCGTCGTGAGCGCGATCAGCAGGGCGCGGTCGCCCGGCCGCTCCTGCGTGATGCCGAGCAGGGTCGCGTTGTGGCTGATCCAGGTCCGGAGGTTCTGCCGGCCCAGCAGGTCGAAGCCCGGCGGGGTGTCCCCGGTGTAGAAGAGCCTGGCCATCTCCCGCCGCGCCCAGGTGTGCTCCAGGTACGCGTGGGTGCCGGTGAGGAAGAGCGCGCGGGGCCGGTCCTCCCCGCTCTCGCGGAGCCGGGCCACCGCGCGGGCCGTGGTGTGGACCTGGGCGGTGCGGAACTCCTCCCACAGGGCCAGGAAGAGGTCCACCTTGCCGTCGAAGTGGTGGTAGAGCCCGCCGACGCTGGCGTCCGCGCGGCGGACCACCTCGGCGATGCCGGCCGCCGCGTACCCCGACTCCCCGAAGACCTCGCGGGCCGCCTTGAGCAGCGCCTGCCGGGTGGTCGCCGCCCGGCCGGGCGTCCGGGCCGGGGCCGGCCCGGACGCCCCACCGGTGGTGGGGAGGTCCGCGGGATCGCCGATGAGCAGCTCGTCACCGCGTCTGTCGCCCATCCCGGGACCTTCCGTCCGTCACGGTCGCGTCGCGCCGTGGACCCACTGCCTGGCGGGGCAGCACACTACCCCTCGCCCCTCAGGACGCCGGGATGCCGTCGGCCGGGGCCTGCGGCTGTGCCGTGGTGTAGGGCGTGATGGCGCCCTGCTCGTCGTCCGTCACCAGCGGCGTGCCCTGCAGGGCGACCTCGGTGCTGCCCTTCAGGATGCCGATCTGGACCCCGGTGTAGCCCGCGTGCGAGTCCGCGCTGAACCGGAACGGCACCAGTCCGGGCCCGGTGAAGCCGCCCTTCTCCACGGCCTTCACCAGCGACTCCCGCGTCGGGTTCTCCCCGGCGCCCTGCAGTGCCTGGACGAAGGTGTAGGCCATGGACATCCCGAACTCGACGTTGCCGTCGAAGGGCAGCTTGGGGATGTACTTGTCGTGGACCTCGCGGAACAGCTTGATCCAGCTGTTGGACGTGTCGGTCGTCGGCGGCATGTAGGTGTCGGTGATGATGCCGTCCATGAGCGCCGCCGGGTCGGCCGTGCCGCCCGCCTGCTTGGCGAAGGACTGCAGCAGGCCCGCCAGGGTGGTCGGGTCGGAGCCGACGTTGGTCACCACCATCTGCGGGTCGTACTGGAGCTTGAGCGAGGTGAGCTTGAACAGCGCGGTGTACGTCGGGATGGTGAACAGCACCACCACGTCCGCCTTGGACTGGGCGATCGCCGTGACCTGCGGGGCGATGTCGGTGCCGCCGGGCTGGTAGCTCTGCCGGCTGACCACCGACTCCTTGGGGATGTATTGGTCCAGGCCCTCGACGCTGTCCTTGCCGAAGTCGTCGCCCTGGTAGAAGTAGGCGACCTTCTTGCCGGCGAAGTTCTCCTTGATGTACTGGCCGAGGATCTTGCCCTCGACGAGGTAGTCCGGCTGCCAGCCGAAGGTCTGCGGGTGCTTTTCGGGCTCGTCCCAGCAGCGGCAGCCGGAGGAGACGAACAGGTCGGGCACGCGGCGGCTGTTGAGGTAGTCGACCACCTTGGTGTGGGTCGGCGTGCCGAGACCGCCCACCATCGCGAAGATCTTGTCCTCCAGGACGAGTTCCTTGGTGACCTTCACCGTCTGGGTCGGGTTGTACGCGTCGTCCTTGTACTTGAACTCGATCTTCCGGCCGTTGACCCCGCCCTTGGCGTTGACGTGGTCGAAGTACGCCTTCGCGCCCGCCGAGACGTTGCTGTACCCCGGCGCCGCCGGGCCGGTGAGCGGCTGGTGGCTGCCGATGACGATGCTGTCCTTGGTGACGCCCGGCGCGGCGGAACCGCTGCCGGAGCCGTCGGAACAGGCGGTGAGCACCAAGGCCAGCACGGCCAGCGCGGCGCCGCCGCGAAGGCGCAGGCCGTGTCGGTGACTTCTTCTCATGACCCCTCCTGGAACCGAATCGGATTCGGTGGGTGTTGGACGGATTTCAGGTGACGTGCCGGTGGCCGGGGGAACGGGATACCGGCGGTCAGGTACCGGAGCCCCGCGTGCGGAGCCGCCGGACCAGACGGATGAGGGCCCCGTGGATCCCCTGCGGGAACAGGAGCATCGACAGGACGAGGGCGAGGCCGTAGAGGGCGAGCGGCAGGTTCGCGTAGAAGCCCCGGGACAGGTGCAGGGCGTCCGCCACGTCGCCCGTCCAGTTGGGCAGCAGGACCAGGAGCACCGAGCCGTACACGGCGCCCGCCAGGCTGCCGAGCCCGCCGAGCACCGCCGCCGTCAGCAGGGACAGGGAGAGCGCCAGCGGGAACGCCCCGGGCGCGGCCAGCGAACTGACCACCGCGAGGAGCCCGCCGCCCAGCCCCGCGCAGGCCGCGCTGACCACGAAGGCGAGCACCCGCAGGCGCGCCACGTGGATGCCGGCCAGCGCCGCGGAGACCTCGTCGTCCCGGATCGCCCGCCACGACCGGCCGACGCGGCTGCGCCCGAGGTCGGCGAGGAACACCAGCACGACCACCGCGCACAGCACGCAGACCCAGGCCTGCCAGCGCTCCAGCGGGAAGTACGGGCCCAGCGCCTCGGGCGGCGGCGGCGAGGCCACCACGAGCCCGTTCTCGCCGCCGAGCAGATCGGTCAGGTGCCGGTAGTTCGCGAGCGCCGGCAGCCCGACGGCCAGGGTGAGGGTCGCGCCCGCGAGGTACGGGCCCTGCAGCCGCGCCGCCGCGGCGCCCACCAGCGCGCCCAGGGCGGCCGTCACCGCCGTGCCCGCCAGCAGCGAGACGGCCAACGACCAGCCCAGTTCGGTGAGGAACAGGCCGGTCCCGTAGGCGCCGACCGCCATCAGCGCGCCGTGGCCCAGCGAGATCTGGCCGTTGGTCCCGGTCAGGACGGTCAGCCCGGCGACCGCGCACACGTAGGTGGCGACGCCGGCGACCTCCAGGTTCTGGTACGGCGACAGCAGGGCGCTGACGGCGCAGACCACCAGCAGCCCGAGCAGCGCGGGCACCAGGTGCCGTACCGCGGTGCGGTCCATCGGCCCCCTCAGCCGGACGCTCAGGCCGGTCGCGGCCGGGCCCCCCAGCGGGGACCGCAGGTCCTTCGTGTCGGTCGTCTCGGTCATGAGCCCCTCACACCCGTCGCACGGAGGTCCGCGAGAACAGGCCGTTGGGCCTGATCATCAGCACCGTCATCAACACCGCCAGCGCGCCCAGCAGCGCGACCTCGGACCCCAGGTACCCCGAGACGTAGGAGAGGGTGAGCCCGACCACGAGCCCGCCGACCACCGCACCCGGCGGGCTGTCCAGCCCCCCGACGACGGCGGCGGCGAAGCCGAACACCAGGACCGCGTCGAACTGGTTGGGCCCGACGAAGGTCGCCGGCGCCACGAGGACCCCGGCGAGCGCCCCGACCGCCCCCGCCAGCGCCCAGCCCAGCGT